>NZ_JBEXTZ010000019.1:0-100070 GCF_040614195.1 Amycolatopsis sp. NPDC006125 | reverse complement strand
GCCGGACGACAGCCGGCGGCGCCCCGCTGATCACACCGCCGTGAGTTCGCGCAGCTGGGGCGCGACCTCGGTCGCGTACAGCTCGAGGCTGCGCGCGGTTTCCCGGTGGGTCATGTGCCCGGCATGCCCCATCATCAGGATGTTCCCGAAGCCGCCGACGTGGTCGTGGAAGCGGCGGATCTGGGTCACCACCTGGTCGGGAGTCCCGGCGAAGAGGACGCCGTTCTCGGTCATCCACTCCATGGTCTGCCCCCGCGCCTTCAGCGCGTGCGGGACCGGGGCCGAGGACGAGCCAAGGGCGGCGTGCAGCTTCGGCGCGCTGTAGCCGGGCGGGTGGGTCAGGTACGGCGGCACCTTGTTGGCGTCGAAGTACCAGCGCAGTTTCTCGGCGCCGGAACGCGCTTCCGCCTCGGAATCCGCCACGTAGACACCGACGCCGTAGGCGAGCCGGTCCGAAGGGCATTCCGTCCCGTGCGTGGCCGTGTACGTCCTGCGGTAGTCCTCATAAAGCCGCTTGGCCACATCGGGTCCGGTCACGAAGCACGCCATCGTGTGCCCGCGCTCAGCGATCGGCGGGATGCTGCTGGGGCTGGTGCCGGTGACCCACATCGGCGGGTGGGGCTGCTGATAGGGCCGCGGCCAGATGTTGACCGACCGGTACTGCCACGTGCCTTCCCACGAGAACGGGCCGTCATGCTCTGTCCAGGCTTTCTTGATCAGATCCTGGGCCTCCCACATGCGCTCATGCATGCCGGTGGGCCTGCTGTTGGCGGGGAGGATCTCGAACGGGACGCCGCGGACGAACCCGACCTCCAGCCTGCCGTGGGACAGGACGTCGATCATCGCCATCTCCTCGGCCAGCCGGACCGGGTCGCGGCGGTTGGCGACCGGGTTGCCGAGGATGAGGATCCGAGCGTTCTTCGTGGTCCGCGCCAGGGCCGTCGCCATCAGCGGGGTCGCCGGCACGATGCAGGTGGGGGTCGCGTGGTGCTCGTTGGTCATCACGTTGAGCCCGAGCTCGTCTGCCTGCTGCCACAGGTCGAGGTAGCGGTCGTAGAGCCCGGCCCCGACGACCGGATCGAAGTGCTTGTTGGGCAGCGTCACCCGGATGGAGTCGTAGGTGTCGGGGTCCGGCAGGTCCGGATAGGGGCATTCGGTGAAGTACCAGGTTTGCATCAGCGGTTTTCCTTCCCGGTGAGGGCGAACTTCCGGATCAGCTCGACCGTCTCGTCCGGACGTTCGATCTCGGGGTAGTGCCCGGCACCCGCGACGCGTTCCAGGCGGCCGCGGGCGACGCGCCCCGTGAGGGCTTCGTAGTAGCCGGGCGGGGTGAGCCGGTCCTCGTCGCCGGCGATCACAAGCGTCGGCGCCCCGATCCGCGGCAGCAGCGCGGGCAGGACCGGGTTGTGCAGGTAGGGCTCCCAGCCGTAGTGCATGAACGTCTCGCGGTACTCGGCGCGCTCCACGATCTGCTCCGGCTCGGTCCGGCTGCACCACGGATCCCGTGCGCCGTCGGCGTAGAGAATCTCGCGGATCCGGTCCGCGGACTCGACCACGACCTCGGCGAAACCGCGTTCTTCGCGGCCGTTGAACTTGGCGCCGAGTGGCCCGAGCAGCGTCACCGAGGCGAACCGCCGCGGCTCCATCACCGCCATCTCCATGGCGATCCACGCCCCGAGGGACGATCCGATGATCGCGCACCGCGTGATACCGGCACTGTCGAGGAGGTCCAGGTAGAGGTAGGCCAGGTGCTGCGGCCGGTCGACGCCCGGAACCCGGGGCCGTCGGTCGAAGCCCGGGTGGGTGATCGCGAGCACCCGGTGGGTCCCTCCGAGGCCCTCGACGAGAGCCCGGACGCTCTCCGGCCCTTCCTCTCCGTGCAGCACCACGATCGGCAGGTCGGGTGGGCTGTCCGGGTGCCCGGCGGACCCGCTGTCCGCGACGAGCACTTCGGCGGCCCAGGCCCGGAGCTTGCGGCGTTCGCTGTCCACGCTGACCCCTTTCACACGCTCTCGATGGTTTCGGCGGCCGCTCGGTGGCGGCCTGGGGTCATGCTCGTGTCCGCGGGCCCCGACCTGCTACGACCGCCGTCACCGGCCACAGTGAGCGGAGTCACCGAACGGCCCCCTTCCGGTACCGACGGGCGAGGAAGGACAGCAGGTCCGCGCGGAACCGCTCCGGGTGCTCGATGTGCGGCAGGTGCCCGCACTCGGGGTAGACGAGCAGTTCGACGTCGGGGATGCGCGCGGCGATGTCCTCTGCGTATCCGGGCCGTCGCAACGGGTCGTCCGCTCCCGCGACGAGGAGCGTCGGGACCGCGATGTTCTCGTAGACCGTGCGGTCGGGCTTGCCGAACTCGCCGCCGGACGTGCCGGTCTCCGCGCCGGGCGGGCGCAGGCGCGCCGAGGCCGCGCACTGCCACGCGCCCGGTTCGAGGCTGAGCCGGTACCGCCAGCGGACGTAGCCGGGATCGTCGGCGAGGCGCGGCGAATGCATGACCGTCCGGAGGATGCGGGCCATTCTGCCTCCGTCAGATCGTAGTCCACAATGGCCTTCCGGGCGTCGTTGTCGGGGACGAAGCCCCCGCCGCTGACCACGACCGCGGCCTCCGCGCGGAAGTACCGCCCGCCCGCGGCGAGATCCCGGGCCAGGTAGGTGCCGCCCATCGAGTTCCCGACGAACGCGGCGGATCCGACGTCCAGCGCCTCGATCGTCGCCGCCAGGTGCCGCAACCGCCGCCCGGTGGGGTCCGAGAAGTCGACGATCTTGTCCGTGCGTCCGAAACCGAGCCAGTCGGGGGCGACGGCGCGGTAGCCGGCCTCGGCAAGGGCCGGGACGACGTCGTACCACGACGTCTCCGCGGACGCGCCGTACTCGCCCGAGTGCAGCAGAACCACGGGTGGTCCCGAGCCCTCGTCCAGCACGTGGGTGCGCATTCCGTCGACGGTGATGAAGCCCATCGTTCTTCCTTTCGGGTCGTCAGGTCAGGTCACCCGCGACGAGTCGGTGTCCCAGCCGACGTCGTTTGGTTTCGAGGTACCGGCGGTTCTCCGGCCGCGGCCGGGCCTGCACCGCGACCAACTCGTGCACCGTGATGCCGTTGCGCTGCAACGCGAGTGCCTTGCTGGGGTTGTTGGTGAGCAGCCGCACGGTTGGGATCCCCAGCCGGCGCAGTAGTTCCGCGGCCGGCGCGAAGTCCCTGGCGTCGACGGGCAGCCCCAGCCGCACGTTGGCCTCGACGGTGTCGCAGCCGCCGTCCTGCAAGGCGTAAGCGCGGATCTTGTCGACCAGGCCGATCCCGCGACCTTCCTGCCCGCGCAGGTAGATGACGGCGCCCGCGCCGGCGCGGGCGATCGTCGCCATCGCGAGGTCGAGCTGTTCACCGCAGTCGCAGCGCCACGAGCCGAGCACATCGCCGGTGAGGCACTCGGAGTGCACCCGGACCGGCGGGGCTTCCACAGTGGACGGATCACCGAGGACCAGGGCGAGGTGCTCGGTCCCGTCCGCCGCTCGGTGACCGACGGTACGCCAGATCCCGTACCGGTTCGGGAGCAGCGCCTCCGCCGCATCCGAACGGCGGGCAACCGCGGCGGCGACGGCACCCACGTCGAGGATCGGAATGTCCAGGCGGTGCGCCAACGCCGTGAGGTGGGCTCGGTCAGCCGCCGCCCCTTCGCCGTCAAGCACCTCGCAGATCGCGGCAGCGGGTACCAAACCGGCCATGGCGACCAGCTCGACCGATGCCTCGGTGTGGCCCCGGCGCTCGAGAACCCCGCCCGCGACGGCCCGCAGCGGAAACACGTGCCCCGGCCGACGGAGGTCGCCGGGGCGAGTCTCAGGGTCTGCCAGCGCCCGGATCGTGGCCGCCCGGTCAGCGGCGGAGATTCCGGTGCCGGTGCCCGTCGCGTCGACCGACACGGTGAACGCCGTGCCGTGCCGGTCGGAGTTGTCACGCACCATCTGGGGCAGGTCGAGCCGGTCGATCACCGACGGGGCGGCGGCGACGCACAGCAGACCGCGCCCCTCGCTGATCAGCAGGTTGACCAGCTCGGGGTCCGCCCGCTCCGCCGCGATGACGAGGTCGCCCTCGTCCTCGCGCGTCCGGTCGTCGAGCAGCATGATCGGCCGTCCCGCCCGCAGCGCGGCGACAGCGTCGCCGACCGCATCGGAAGCCCCTGTGGTGTGGCTCATCAGCGCCTCCTCGTCGATTCACTGCGGTCGATCGTGCTCGGCCGAATGAGGCTTGTCGGGAACCTGGGTCTCGTTCACGAGTGACTCAAGGCACTGGGAACGCGGGGCTCTCTTGTGAGAATGTGCTGATCAGAATCCCACCGATCACGAGAGGCAGGCCCCTGGTGCGCGCCGCTGTCTACACCCGGACCGGGAAGGCCCGTGAGGTCCTCCGAGTGCGCGATCTCGAGATGCGTGAGCCCGGGCGGGGCGAGGTGCGCGTGCGGATTTCCCTGTCCGGCATCAATCCCAGCGACGTCAAACGGCGTGACGGCCGGACGCCGAGCCGGATCGACGGGTTCCAGGTGCCCCACATGGACGGCGTGGGGAGGATCGACGCCGTCGGCCCCGGCGTGGCACCCGACCGGGTCGGGCAGCGGGTGTGGCTGTGGATGGCGGCCCTGTCCTCCCCGTGGGGCACCGCCGCCGAACAGTGCGTCGTGCCACACGAACAAGCGGTCCCACTCCCGGACCACGTGCCGGACGAGCTCGGCGCGTCCCTCGGCGTTCCCGCGCTGACAGCGCACCTGTGCCTGTTCCCGGATGGACCGCTCCAGGGCACCGACGTCCTCGTGGCCGGCGGCGCGGGCGCGGTGGGCCATTTCGCGATCGAACTCGCCAAGTGGGCCGGGGCCCGCGTGGCGACCACGGTGAGCAGCCCCGCCAAAGCGGAACTCGCTTCGCAAGCCGGCGCCGACCTCGTTGTCAACTACCGCACGGAGGACGCGATCACCCGGATCCGGGCCTTCAGCGACGGCATCAACCGCGTCGTGGAGGTCGCACCCGCGGCGAACTGGGAACTCGACACGGCCGTGTGCGCGACCGGCGCGCGCATCGTCGCGTACTCGGTCGACCGCCCCACGCTCGAACTGCCACTACTGCCGAGCCTGACGTCGCTCGTCACGATCCGCTTCCTGCTGGTCTACAGCGCGCCGCGCGATGCGGTCATCGAAGCAGCGCGGGAGGTGACCGCCGCGGCGGCGGCAGGCGCGCTCACCCCACTGCCGGTCCACTCCTTCAGCCTCGCGCGAATCGCCGCGGCCCACGAGGCCGTCGAAGCCGGCGTGACCGGGAAAGTCATCATCGACCTCCGTGAATGAACCCGGCCTCGCCGCCGCTTGACGACCGCTGAGCCTCAGTGGCTTGGTCATGCTTCTTGACTACCGTGCCCCAACGACCCGTGTCCCCGGGTGTTCATGGAGGTTCAACCGCGCGGTGTTGCCGGTTGGACCAGAGTCATGATAGTCATGAACTTGGACAAACAGGGGGGACCCGGCTTCGCGCGGAGCGAGACCGTCGATACGACGTACCGCTCCCCTGGCTCAGGCTGATCCTTCGTCCTCGCCCAGGGAACGGAGGTGAGCGCGTTGGTGTTCGGTGATGTCGGTGAGCATGGCCTTGAACTGCCGGTAGTGTTCCCGGCCGAGGCGACGCGCGTGCCGTCGCTGGATGTCGGCCATGATCTCGTCCGCGGCCCGCATCCTGACCAGACCTCGTTCCGTCGGGTAGACCAGCTTCGCTCGGCGATCACTGGGATCCGGTCGCCTTTCGACGTATCCCAGGACCTCCAGCTCGTCGACGAGCGTCCCGATGTTTTGCTTGTACTGGCCGGACCGCCGCGACAGTTCGGTCGCCCGCACCCCTTCTTCGTCCAGGTACGCCAGCACCGCGCCGTGACGGTGCTTCAAGTCGCCGAACCCCAGCGCGGCGAGCCTGGAGAACAACTCACGCTGGACCGCGAAGAGGAGCCTTCCGGCCAGGACGCCCAGATCCGGGTCGGTCGCGTTCCGGTCCGCGCGCGTCGCCATCCGCCGCACTCCCCTCTCGGCCGCCGATGCTGTCGTCGACACCTTAGCCACCGGATCCGGCTCCGCAGCCGCACGCCACGAACGAGTCCCTTGCCGAGACCGCCGTACTTCTGGAGGATCGACCGGTGGAGCTGATCGGCCGAGAGCAAGACATCACTTCGCTGCGGGATTTCTTCGACGGCGCGGGCGTCCGGGGCGGGGCCATGCTGGTCGTCGGCGACGCCGGTGTCGGTAAGACAGCAGTGCTCGACGAATTCGCCGACGGCGAAGCCCGGCGCGGCGTTCGCGTCCTGCGAGCCGCGGGCGTGCAGTTCGAAGCCGACGTCAACTACTCCACACTCAACCAGCTGATGTTCCCGCTCGGCGACGAGATGACGTCTCTCGACTCCGGACAGCGGACGGCCCTGCGGTGCGCGCTCGGCTTCGAAATCGGCCAGGTTCCCGACCGGCTCGTCGTCTCGAACGCCGCTTTGCTGTGCCTGCGCGCCGCCGCGGCCGAGAACCCGATCCTCATCGTCGTCGACGACCTCCACTGGGTGGACCGCGCCAGTGCCGAGGTGCTCGGCTTCGTGGCGCGCCGCCTGGTCGGCAGCCCCATCGTGTTCCTGGCGGCGTGCCGGTCCGCGGAGCGTGGTCACTTCCGCAACAGCGGGCTGACCGAAGTCGTCCTGCCGCCACTGCCCACCGCCGCAGCCCGGACCCTGGTCGACCGCCGGTTTCCGGATTTGGCGCCCGCGGTGCGGCAACGGCTGCTCGCCGAAGCGGCCGGCAACCCGCTGGCCCTGCTGGAACTGCCGTCCGCCTTGGACGGCGACCAGCGCACCGACTTCACCACGCTGCCGGCGGTGCTGCCCCTGTCCGAGCGGCTCCAGGCGATGTTCACCTCCCGGGTGCGCGACCTGCCGCAGCGGTGCCGGCTGATGCTGCTGCTCGGCGCGCTCGGCAGCACCACCGAGCCGGGCCGCCTGCGCACGGCCGGTGGCAGCACCTGCGACCTCGACGATCTCGCCCCTGCCGAGGAGAGCCGGCTGGTGCACCTGAGCGGCGGGCGGCTGAGCTTCCGCCACCCGCTGATCGGCGCGGCTGTCGTCGAGGCGGCATCGGAACGGGACCGGCGCTGGGCGCACGGCGCGCTGGCCGCGGTCGTCGACGCCCCGGAACGGCGGGTCCGGCACCTCGCCGAATCGGCGGTCGGTCCGGACGAAGACATCGCCGGTCAGCTCGAAGCCACGGCGCAGGACATCCTCCGGCAAGGGGACGCCCTCGGTGCCGTCACCGCGCTGACTCGCGCGGCCGAGCTCAGCCCGGCAGCCGCCGACCGGAGCCGCCGCCTGGCCGAAGCCGCGTACATCGGCGCGGAAGCCGGCGGTGAGATGGCCACCGCGAGCAGACTGCTGGGCGACGCGCGGCGCACCGGATCCCTCGAGACCCACTCGCTGCACGCCGCCGCGGCCGCCGCGCACCTGCTGATCAACTCCGAGAGCGACGTGACGACAGCGCACCAGCTGCTGGCCGGGGCGATCGAGGCCGGCGAACACGGCTTCGACGCGAACGACCCCGTCCTGACCGAGGCCATGCACAGCCTGATGCTCATCAGCTGGTGGGTGGGCACCGAGGAAGCCGGAGAGGCGTACCGGGCCCTGGTCGACCGGCTGAAGCCGGCACCCACGCCGGTGACCCGGGTGAACGCGATCATCTTCACCGACCCCGCCCGCGCCTCCGCCGAGGACATCGCCACCCTCGACACTCTGATCGACTCCGTGGGCACCGACCCCGAGCCGACCCAGCTCGTCCGGATCGGCACCGCCGCCCTGTTCGCCGACCGGCTGCACCGCCTGCGGGCCCCCGAAAGACGCCTGGCCGAAACCCGCCGACAGGGCAAAGGCCCGGCGCGGCGCCACCTCGGCGCGCTGATCCACCTGGCGCTCGATGCCTTCCACGGTGGCCGCTGGACCGAGGCCGGGGAGTGGGCCGACGAGGGACTCGTCGTCTGCGCCGAACACGGGTTTCGGTTCTTCCGCTGGTACTTCGCCTGGGTGCACGCGCTCGTCGCGGCCGCGCGAGGCCGCGTCGAGGCCGCCCGGCAGCTGACCGACGACACGATCCGCTGGGCCGGCGCACACCAGGCCGCGGGCGTGACCTTCTTCGCCCTGCAGGCGCGCACCCTCGCCGACATCGCCGCCGGTGACTACGAGTCCGCCTACCACCACGCGACCCGGCTCAGCCCGGCCGGGCAGCTCGCGCCGTACCGGCCCACGGCCTTGTGGGCCGGTTTCGACCTCGTCGAAGCCGGCTTGCACACGGGGCGCCGGGCCGAGGCGGCCGCGCACGCCGCCACCCTCCGCGAAGCTCACCTGGACACGGTGTCGCCACGGCTGGGCCTGCTGAGCGCCGCTGCCAGCGCGTTGGCAGCCGAGGACGACGCCGCCCGCGACTGGTTCGAAACCGCGTTGTCGGTCCCGAACCCGGACCAGTGGCCGTTCGACGTGGCCAGGGTGCGCCTCGCCTACGGCGTGCGGCTGCGCCGCCTGCGCGACACCGGCGCGGCGCGCGAACAGCTGACGCTCGCGCACGACACCCTTTCGGCGCTCGGAGCGACGCCTTGGCGCGACCGCGCTGCCAATGAACTGCGAGCGACCGGGCTGACTCGCCGGTCGGCGCCGGAGGGCCGGGCTTCACTGACGCCGCAGGAGCGCGAAATCGCCGAACTCGCGGGTGCCGGCCTGACCAACAAGCAGATCGGGCAGAGGCTGTTTATCTCGCACCGGACCGTCGGCGACCACCTGTACAAGATCTTCCCCAAGCTCGGCATCACCTCGCGCGCCGCGCTGCGGGACGCGCTGACCACCTACGAGCAGGACGAGCAGGTGGACACCACAGTCATGTGACGGGTGCTGTCCCCCACCGGGCGCGGCGACCCTGAACGGTATGAACCCAGACCCGCACCCCGGGATCCACTGGCCCCCCGGCTGGGGACCGGACCGCTGCGACAGCTTCGTCAACCACCGGCGCCGCACCTCCGCGCCCGCCGACACGGTCTTCGCGAAGCTGGCCGCCGTCGAAGAGTGGCCGAAGTGGCAGCGCGCGGTGGACCGCACCGAAATCGTCGAGGACCTGGCCGTCGGCAGCCGGTTCGTGGTCGTGTCCCCGCCGCACACCTTCGACGGGATCGTCGGCGAATTCGTCCCGCCGACCCGGTTCGGCTGGGCCGCGGTCGGCGACCAGCTGAGCTTCTACCAGTCGTGGCTGCTCCTGGACGACCCCGGCGGTGGCGCACTGGTGATCTTCGAGGAGGCGTCCCGCGGGTTGGCGGCCCTGCCGCCCACCGGGCGGGCCGAGCTGACGCGCGGCTGGCTCGACACGCTGCCGCCCGAGCCGTGACGGGCACCGGGTTCTCCGCACGACGGTCCACACAGGCGGGTCACTCACCACGGTGAGCGACCCGCCTGTCGGCGTTCCGGCTCCCGTATCGTCCGGGTGCTGAACCGTTTCGGAGGTGTGGGCCCATGGCGGATGCGCCGATCGTCCTGCTGCACGGCTTCTACCACGGCTCGTGGGCGTGGACGGAAGTCATCGCTGAGCTCGCGGCGCGCGGCCGCGCGGGGGTCGCGGTCGACATGGCGGCGCACGGACTGCTGGCGAAATCCCCGCTCGCGGCGCACCGCCGCCCGTTCGACCCGGCGGCCTACGCCACCGAACCGTCGCCGGTCGCCGGGATCGGGCTCGACGCCGCCGCCGACCTGCTGATCGCCCAGCTGTCGCGAGCCGGCGGGGGAAACCCCGTCTCGGTGGTGACCCACAGCATGGGCGGGGCGGTGCTGACGAGGGCGGCCGAGCGGGAACCGGCCCTCGTCTCCCACATGGTGTATCTCGCCGCCTACATGCCCGCCACCGGCACGCCCTGCCTGGCCTACCCGTCGCTGCCCGAGGGCAGCAGCAACCGGTTCATGCCGCTGCTGGTCGGGGACCCGGCGGCCACGGGCGCGCTGCGGATCGACCCCCGCAGCCCCGACCCCGCGGTCCAGGACGCCATCCGCGAAGCCTTCTACGGCGACGTCGATCCCTCGACCGCCGCGGCCGCGGCCGCACTGCTGAGCTGCGACGCACCACTGGCGATGGTCACCGACAGCACGGAACTCACCGCGCACGGCTGGGGTTCGCTCCCCCGCAGCTACGTGGTGTGCACCGAGGACCGCACCATCCCGGCTCCGCTGCAGCGGCTGTTCATCAGACAGGCCGACGCGGCCTTCCCCGCGAACCTCACGAGGGTCGTCGAGCTACCCGCGTCGCACTCGGCGTTCCTGTCCGTCCCCGGCCGCGTCGCCGAACTCCTCGCCGACCTCCCCTGACGGCGACCCCGGTGACCGGTCAGCGACCGTCACGGCCACGGTCATCTGACGGACGCTGTTCCGCGGCTGTCCGGGCGACCATGGTTTCCGTCAGCACGAACGAAAACCCGATCCACACGGAGGAAACCATGGCCACCACCAAGCCGACCATCGTCCTGTCGCACGGCGCGTTCGCCGAGTCCGGCGGCTGGGGTCCCGTCGTGGAGCGCCTGCAGGCCGCGGGGCACCGCGTCGTCGCGGCGGCGAACCCGCTGCGCTCGGTGGCGTTCGACGCGGCCCAGCTGCGCGCGCTGGTCGACACCATCGACGGCCCGGTCGTCGTGGTCGGCCACTCCTACGGCGGGATGGTCATCAGCAAGGCCGCCGCGGGCGCCGGCAACGTCACGGCCCTGGTCTACATCGCGGCCTTCGCCCCCGAAACCGGCGAGAGCGCCGCGGACCTGTCCGGGCGGTTCCCCGGCAGCACGCTCGCCGAGACCCTCCGCCCGGTCCCGCTTCCCGACGGCAATCAGGACATGTACGTGGCCCAGGAGCTGTACCGGCAGCAGTTCGCGGCAGACGTGCCCGAGGAGACGACCCGGGTGATGGCGGCTACCCAGCGGCCGATCACCGCCGCGGCGCTGAACGAGGCCGCCGAAGGTCCGCAGGCCTGGGCCGGCGTCCCGAGCTACTTCCTGATCGCCGAGGCGGACAAGAACATCCCGGCCGCCGCGCACCACTTCATGGCCGAGCGGGCCAAGGGCGAGGTCGTCAGCATCGAGGGCGCGTCGCACGCGGTGTTCGCCTCGCACCCGGCCGAGGTCGCCGATCTCGTCCTGCGTGCGGCCGGCGCCTGACCACCGTTCCTCGTTCCCCTCAACGGCACGGCCGCCCGCGGTGCAGTCCGTCCGGACCGCGGTGCCCCTGGGGGCGGCCGTTGGGTTTCGTGTGGAATCCACCGAGATCGCCCAGTCGATCTCACCGGCTGCGTCCGCGGTGGCCGGCAGCCGCTGGGACACCACATCCCAGGGCCCGCCTCGGTAGACCGGCGGTGCCAGGTCCAGATTGTCCGCCAGGGACCGACACCGCCGGCACATCCCCGCATGCGATCCCGCACCGGTCGCGGTAGACGGCCCCTCCACCATCGCCCGGGCGTCGGAGAACGGCTGGCCCGGCCTCCCGGTCCGCACCGGTGGCAAATCCTCGATCAACGCGTGGCGCGGAGGCGTCGACCAGGACGACGGTGTCCAGCGTGCCGGGCGGTTCCGGCATCACCTGGCGATCGAAGAGGACCAATGACAGATGTCGTTGCCGCCGGAGCCGGCCTGTCCGGGCCATCTCCGGCTGGCCCACCCGAGCCGGCCCGCGACATCCCGATCCGGCTCGGGGCGTAAAACCATCCGTGGCCGACTTTCGCCGGTGAGCCAAGGGCCTCTGCGGGGACCGCCGTGGTACCGGTAGGTCGGCCGCGTACTCCGCGAGACGGTCGACCAGGAGCGCATCACAGCTCGGTACCTGAGCGATACCTTCCGTTCGTTGGCCGTCCGCGCGGAAATCGAACAGCAGCTCCGCCGCGTCGCCCGATGAAGCTCCGCGCGTGAGCGACGCTCAAGGCGCAACAGCAAGCAGGCTCACGGTGTCATCCACGTCGAGTTGGACACCAGCTGTTCGAGCGCGCCGACACGAACGGCGCCAAACTCGACGCTTAGCTCGGGAGCGGCCTCGCGGCCGCCGCGCGCGGCACCTCCGAGAACCTGCTCGACCGACCGCTCGGTGTCGATCCGCGGACGAAAGACAGCGGCTGCCTGGTCAGTGCATTCCTCGGCCTGGCACCCGCCCGTCCCGGCTAAGATGTCCGGCACCTGCGCCCCGGGGTTCACACAGGATGCACATCCGCCCGGCGATGAAGCCCCTTCCCCTACGGCAGCTCAAAATGATTCCGCCGGTAGAGCGCGTGGGCGTAATGGTCGATACCCCCCTCGGACACACGCGCTAACCACACGGGGCGACACCGTAGCAATCACGGTGCGCCCCTTTGGTTCGTAGAGGAGCCCTACGCCGAGCTCGCCGTACAACTGGTTGAGCGCTCCTGGGTCGGCTTCCTTCAGCTTCGCCCCCACGTCACCGAGCGAATCGATCATGGCGTGTATCTCGGCGTCGGTTACGGCCGCCGGGGCCGGCGCACCTTCCAGTTCGGCTCTGGCAGCCGCCCGCTGGGCTTGGGCTTCATTGATCGCGTCGACCAACGCCACGGGATCAACGCCCGCCTCCACCGCGGCCTGAAGACGCTTCAATCGCGTCTCCGCATCCGCCGCTCGTTTCTTCAGCACCTCGTGGTCCGCCGACTTCCGCTCCCCCGCCTGGGAGGCCAGGAGCGCCGCCACAGTTCGATCGACGTTCTCCCGCCGGAAGAGCTCGCCGATCCAGGTGTTGAGCGCAGCGACCACGTCGCCTTCCGGCAAGTTGACGGTCCGGGGGTGCTCAGCCAGCGCCTCGGAACCAGGCGTCAGCGTGCGTGCGAGGCAGCGGTAGTAGACGTCCGTCTTCCTGATCAGCGCTCCCTGCATCTTCCGGCTGCACAGCCCACACCGAACCAGCCCCCGGAGTAGATATGGCCTGGTCCCGGTGGTGCGCGTTCGTTCGAGCTTCGCCATCTCCCGCATGCCACCGGCGGACCGGGAACGCCGACGCAACTGCGCCTGCGTGAACGTCTCCACCGACACGATCTCCGGATGCGCGGGCTTACGTGACCGCACGATCCGCTCAGGCTTGGACCGGCGGAACCGGATCACGTGTCCGGCCGCGACGTCGTCGGGATCGAGCAGCGTCTCCTGACGGTTCCAGCGACCGAAGAACGCATAGCCCGTGTACTTCGGATTCTCCAAGATCGCGCGGACAGTGCTGCCCTGCCACCCATCGGCCAACCGATGGGAGTTCTGATCCGGACGCCGGGCCGAGGGGCACGGAATCCGATCCCGGTTGAGCCCATGAGCGATCGCACGGTCACCAAGCCCGCTGAGGTACTGCTCGAAGATCCGTCGAACGACGGGCGCGCACTCCTCATCAATGGCGAGCACCCGCAGGCGGTACCCCTCCGCCGCCTTCCGCGGATTCGGGTGCGGCCCGCCGTCCACCACCTTGTACCCGTACGGCGCCCGACCGCCCTGATGCCGCCCCTCGTTGATCACCTGCGCATCCATCGCTGCGCGGACCCGCGCCTGGACGTGCTGCCGCTCGGACTCGCTCATCCCGCCGAGCACGCTCATCAGCATCTTGTGCGACGGGTTCCGGGCCTCGAACTTTCCGCCCAGCTCCGGCACCCACAGATCCACCCCGTATGCGGCGAACTTCGGAGCGACCAGCGAGAACTGGTTCCCGAACCAGCACCGCGTCCCCTCCCCCCACGACCACCGCCTGCCACCGTCGGCCCGGGTCCTTCAACGCCTTCAGCAGCCGGCTCGCAGCCTCCCTCCGTTCCCACGGCACCGACCGCGACTGTCCGACGTCGAAGAACTCCGCGACCACGCTCCCGCCGAGCGGCTCGACGAACTTCCGCGCGTTGCTCAACTGCCAGCCGTGCGAGGTCTCCGGATCCTGGTTGTCCTCCGTCGAGCACCGGCCGTAGAAGGCCACCGGGCCGATGCCCTCATCCACCGGCTCACCGACGTCGACGCCCAGCAGGTCATCGAGCGTCGCCCACGGGTCGTGGTTGATTTCAGCAGTCATCGATCCCCCTCTCGCCGGGGCCATCCAGGGCCTCGACCTCAGTCAGCTCGATCAGTATGGCAAGCAGTATGGCGCTGGCTTTCCTGTTCAGGCTAGGGAGTTGGTCGGGGACGCGGACGATCACGTGGTCATCGGGCGCGCCCATCGTCAACTCGCGTCCGGTTCGGCGCCGCTCTTGATTTCATCAATCGCCGCTCGCAGATCCGCAGTGCGGTATCCACGGACTCGGCGCAGCTCACCGTCCTCCGAGGGCACGTAATGCCTGGTCGGCCTGCACCCCAGCTCGCCCATCTGGCGCCCGAAGCCGGTTGCTTCGACCTCCAGCGCCTCCACGAGCTCCGCGGTCGGCACGAACTCCCGTTCCTCTAGTTCCTCACCGAGGTACTCGACGACGGACGCGAGCGGTTCGGGCAGCTCGGATCGGCCAGTACCCGCGCCGAGCGCCATCACAACCGCAGTCGAGTCAATCGATCGGCGAGAATCATCCCCCGCCGCGTGCCCCGTCAGGGTGCCGGCCGCTTCCCGCAGTGCTCGACCACGGGCGCAGATGGCCTGCCAGTCCTGGTTGCCCATGTAGTACGTCCACACCGTCATCGCGAGCGACTCGCTGCCCGCGTCCATGTCTCCGTCCGGCCGGAGAATGCCCACCCCCTTGTGGCTCGGCAGGAGCGCCGACGCGTCGTACCCACGGGTGTTCATCTGCTCGCCCAGCACGATGTTCGAGTCCCGCCAGTCCATCACCCGCAGGGCGAACCGCGAGCCGAGCACCGACCGCAGCCGCGAGGGAATCGTCTGCGAATCCGGCCGCTGCGTCGCGAGCACGACGACGATCCCGGCCGCCGGCCCCTTCCGCGCGAGGTAGGCCAGCAGATCGGCGATGTGCTCGCCGATCGCGATCTTCTTCGCCCGACCTCGATCTTGGCGGGGTTCTCGAGGAACACCTGGACCTCGTCGATGATCACCGCGGTGATCGGCATGTCCAAGCCGGGATCACGCGAGATTCCAGGAGTGATCTTGGACTCCGGGCACACCTCATCGTCCAGGCCGGCCATCCGCTGGTATCGCGCCTGCACCTCGACGACCAGCTCCAGCAGGTGGTCCCGCGCAGCCTGGACATCCGGCAGGCCGTCCCCGCACACGAACCGGTGCGCCACCTGCTCAGCCGCCTTCCAGTCCTTACCGCCTTTCCCGTCGAACACGTAGAGCCGGGTGTGCGGGTCGAGGATCAGTCCCGCCGCAGCCAGCCGCGCAGCCATCGTCTTGCCCTGTCGCGGAATCGCCCCGACCAGGAGCGACGTCCAGACCAGCGGCAGGTCGATCCGACGCCGCCGCGCGTCCACACCGAACGGAATCGGCTGCCACGCATCCCACCACTCGGCCTCGACCAGCGGAGTCCTCCTCGGCGGACCGGAATACGGGTCCTCATCAGCAACCCAGAGGAACACCCGCCCGGCGTGGCCGCCCCGGCCGCGGACCCGCTCGACGATCAACTGGACCTCGTCGACAGCCAGCGCGGACGCGAGCGCATCCCGGTGCTTGATCACGTCCGCGGCTTTCCGCGTAGCCGGGAGGTCGACCGTGATCGCCCAGCCGTCGCCGACACGCCGCGCCCGCTCGACCGACCGGAGCGTCTCGTCCTTGCCGATCAGTTTCGCGTCCCGGAAGGCGTCGACCAGCACCTGCGGATCCATCGTCCACGCCAACGCCCGCGGCCCGGGCAGGACGGTTTTGCGCCCCGGCGCTCCCTCCTTCCGACGCCCGGCTACCGCCAGCACCACAGCTGCCACCGCGGCCGCGCCCCACAAGGCCACCGAACCGTAGAGCAGGTAGGCGACGAGCAACCCCGAGCCGACAGCGGCCACCACCGCTCCACTCACCTTCCACCGGAAGAGCGTGAGCGCCCGGATCTCCACGAACTTGTCCGCCAGCTTCTCGGACTGCTCAGCCGCCTCCCGGTAGTCGTGGACACGAACCCACTTCCGCCACACCCGGAACATCAACACAGCACCCCGACCAACCGCGGAAGCGAACCGGAAGGGCAGCCGGATCAGCAGCGCGATCACGGCACGGACCGCGCGCTTGAACTCCTGCCGAGACGTCAGCCAAGCCGGGCGACGCAAGCGGGAGCCAGCACCAACGTTGACCGGTGATTCCTCATCAACCAACTCCGCGTCGAACACCGGCGCGGCCCGCTCGACCTCGTGCCCGGCGTTGTGCGCCTCAGCCATGCGCGCCCTCCGCCCGCAACTCGGACGCAAGGCGAGAGGACAGGCCGCGCGAACACCCGGTCACCTCACGGACCCAAGCGGGTGTCACCACCGTCTCCGGCGTCCTGGCAGCCCGCGCCATCGCGAGGTACTCCGCGGACGACGTCCGCACTCCGCGCGGGCGAGCCGCCTCCTCAGCAACCGAAGACTCCGAAGACATCGCGGCCCCCAGCTTGTCCCGCAGATCCGTGACGGCCTCGGCCGCCACGAACACCACCAACGGAGGCACCGAGTGCAGCACGACCTGCGCCGGCGACCGGTTCACGAACGCCTCCCAGGTGTTCATGACGTAGGTCGCGCCGAGCGTGAACCACTTGGCTCCCCGTGCCCAGCCACCGGTCCTGATGCCGTATCGGGCCGTCACCTGCTCCGCGCGCAGCACGGCCAGCAACACCAGGGAGACCATCGGGTCGAGCAACCACGCACCGCACCACCGAAGCGACCATGCGGGCGCGCCGGCCGCCGCGAACTGCTGAACGTTGGTCATCGTGAACGCCAGCCCCAGCAGGATTCCGGTCCAGCACAACCGGTCGACCTGCTGGGCGACTCGCTCGAGCGGCTCCGTCACCGGCGACCTCCCCGCCGCCGCGGAGTGTCCTCCATCGTGACCGTGAGCGCGCGAGTGATCGTGTACGACGCGAACAGGGCGGGCACGCCGAGCACCACGAGCAGGAGCCCGATCCCGCGTCCGTAGGTAATCGCCACCCACTGCACCGCGACGATCAGGGCCGCGTTGAACAGAACCCGGCCGGCCAACGACGCGAACCGTGCGCCAGTCCGGGCCGCGTCCGCCGCCGCGCGCGCTCGCCGCGCCCCCGACCGCCACACGAACAGCAGCACGCAGAGAACTCCCACGCCGGCCAAGATCTGAACAGGCGTCAGGCTGACGTTCCCCATCAAGCCTCGCCTCCCTGCCGGCCGGCGCGGTCACCACGCTGCAGCCAGAACCGGTGCAATTCCCGGCGGTCGTCCTCGCACATCCCGCCCCAGATGCCCAGCGTTTGCTCTCCGCCGGAGCGCAGCTCGAGCTCCAAGCACTCGTCGAGTACCGGGCACCCGGCGCAGAACGCCGACGCCAGTTCCCGGTCAGGCAGCTCCATTCCAGACGGTTCCGGCGGTTCGGCCTCCCCGGAGCGCCAGAAGCAGAGCCCGTCACGCCTCACGATGCGGTCGAGCGTGGGCGTGGGGACCCAACGGAGTCGGTCCAGCTGCCACGCCAACTCGATCAGGAGAAGATCAGTCATCCGGCTCCTCCGACCGTCGGGCGGCCGAGGAGCTTGATCAACGCCGGGGCGGGGATCACGAGGCGACCATTGCGCCTCTCCGCGCGCAGCGTGCCGAGCCGGATCGCGCGGTGAATACGCGGTTCGCCGACTCCCAGCATCGAAGCGGTCTGAGAAATCGTGTAGTACGCCGGGCGGCCGGCGCGAGTAGCGATACGCATTGAGAAGTCCTTCGAGTCGTTGATTTCAGCAATACACAGATGATTTCAATAGCAAGTGGGCGCACTTTTCCCGCGCGCCGCCGAACAAGCGCCGCGTTACGCCGCGGTATGGAGCAAAACCGCTAACCTCGTCGCCGAGGCGGAGCGCGGAGGAAGAGGAATCGGTGTCGGAGGACTGGGCGGCAGTCGCCAAGGCCATCAACGACCGGGTCAACGAACTCGGGTGGCTTCAGCGCGAGCTCGCCAAACGCTCGAACGTGTCGCAAGCGGTCGTGCGGGAGATCCAGCACCACGTCGTGGAGCGACGCAGGAGCCCGCGAACCTTGGAGTCCCTCTCGGTCGCCCTTGGCTGGCACCCCCAGCACCTGGACGCAGTGCTGCACGGACGCCAGCCGCCCGAACTCCATGAGCCGGTCACGGATCGCGGCGACACGCTGTGGACGCGCCTGGAGCAACTCGAACGTCAGATGAGCGAGATCGTCGACCGTCTCGACGCCTTGCAGACCGACGTCGCGACCGTGCTCAAGCACGTCCGCCCGAAGCGGTAGCCCGATGGTTTTCCGTTTCCGGAAGCCGTTGTTTTCCATGCCTGTAATTGCACTGGAAATCGACCTCGCACCCCATGCACATCCAGTGCCGCCCGAGTGCACAACCAGTGCAGGTTCACTGCACAAGACGAGTTCGGGAGCACGATGAGCCTGCTCGACGGCTGGACCGGCGCCAGGGCGTGCGCGCTTCAATCAGCGCTGCGACTCAGCAACGAGGCATTCGCCGAACACCTCGGGATTGGTGTTCGCACCGTTGCTTCCTGGCACCAAAAGCCGACGCTGCGTCCGAAATCGGAAATGCAGCAGCTCCTCGATACTGCGCTGGAGCAAGCGTCGCAGCCCGCGCAGGAGCGTTTCGCGGCCTTGACCAACTCCGGATCTTCACGGCCGACATCCGAGGCTGAGCAGCGCTTGGGCGCCGATCCGCACATCGGTGCCGCGCTCGACTGGCTGGACCGCCACGCCCGGCGAGCGCCGGGCACGAGTCGCCGCGATGTAGCTGACCGGCTCGCCCGGGTGGACGTCCACGAACTCGAAGACCGCGGGAACCGCCGGGGCAGGGTGCGTCAACGGGACGTCGCTCGCGCCCTTGCCAACTACTACCGCGATCTCCCGCAGGGCTACGGCTGCTACTCCGCACGTCACGACGGGGGCGATTCGGCGACGACCATCCTGACGTCCCCGGCCTGGCTGGACCTGGACTGCGCCCTCACCCCGCATAATGATCAGGTTCAGCTCGCCGACACCGGCGCCCAGGATGAGAGTCTCGACGAGGAAGCCGCCGGCCACGCCGCACAACGACTCGCCGAGACGCTCGCGCTCGGCGTCCGCCTCGTGGACATGCCGCTCTACCGGCTCATCTCGGCCGACGTCCGGAAAGGCACCCTCGGGGGCTCAGCCGCCATCACCGAGTTCGTCCGCTACGCGCTGACGATGGACCTGCTCGAAGGCGAACTCATCGACACGCTCGCCGCGGGCGCGGAGGTCACCCCGGACACCTCTCCCCTCCGGCACCGCTACCTGCCTGACGCCGGGTCCGTTCTCGACCTCTCCAGCCGGCTCTGTGCGGGCGGAACTCTCGCGCTCACCGCCGTCGCACGCCCAGCCGACCCGTTCCGCGGTCCGGCTGACTACCTGCTGCTCGTGCAGGAGCGCTCCGGCCGAGTCGTCAACGCCGCCCGTCAGCTGGCCGTGATCCCCAAGGGCTTCCACCAGCCGATGACGGACTACCGGGCGGACACCCGAATCGGCGCGACGCTGCGGCGCGAGATGGAAGAGGAACTCTTCGGCCGCGACGACATCGACAACACGCTCGGCCAGCAACGCGCCGCCGACCCGATGCACCCGAGCCGCTTGTCAGAGCCGATGCGCTGGCTGACGGAGGCGCCGGACCGGCTCCGGATGGAGTGCACCGGCTTCGGCCTCAACCTGATCAGCGGAAACTTCGAGTTCGCCGGCCTGATCGTGATCGAGGACGAGGAGTTCTGGAGGCGCTTCGGCGGGCAGGTCGAAGCCAACTGGGAGTCCTCCGCGCTGCGGCAGTACTCGAGCCTCGACCGTCGGCTGCTGACCGAGCTGATCAGCGATGTAGCGTGGAGCAACGAAGGGCTGTTCGCCCTGCTCCAGGGGCTGCGTCGGCTCGCGCAGATCGGCGGGGAGCGGGTGAACCTGCCGGAGATCGAGTGGGAGGTCTAGTGGGCAGCAACTGGTACCGCGGCAACGCCAATGACGACGGCGACGCCAACCGCGGCTGGCTGCTCGGCCACTTCATCGAACCCGCTGACGACGTCCGCTCGAGCAAGGACGTCGAGGTCAAATGGGGTGTCCACCCCGCCGGTGACAAGCGCGCCGAGTGGACCAAGGACGACCAGCGGACCACGCTGCTCCTGTTGGTGCAGGGCACGTTCCGGATCGACCTCACCGAGGGCAGCACGATCATTCAGCGTCAGGGCGACTACGTCGTCTGGGGTCCGGGCATCGATCACTCCTGGGAAGCCCTTACTGACGCCGTCGTGGTTACCGTCCGCTGGCCCTCAGCCACGTAGGACCTCGACCGCGGGCAGGTCGACGCGCCTTCCGCCGATCTCGCGCAACCGCCGCACGCCCTGCAGGAACGCGAACAGACCCTCGTTGCACCATGACTCGTCGCTGATCAGCTGCGTGACCAGCTCTTTATCGAGGCTCGAGTAGATCCGCATACCGCCGGTCTCCCAATTCGCCTCGACCTGACCGCCGTAGCGAGCCCAGAACTCATCGTCCTCGATCACGATCAGGCTGGCGAACTCGTAGTTGCCGCTCACGAGGTTGAACCCGAAGCCTGTGCATTCCATCCGCAATCGATCGGGTCCGTCGGTCAGCCAGCGCATCGGCTCAGACAACCGCGACGGGTGCATTGGTGCCGCGGCTCGGTGCGGGCCGGCGGTGCCGTCGACGTCGCCCCGCCCGAACAGCTCCTCCTCCATCTCGCGAAGCAACGTCGCACCGATCGACGTCTCACCGCTGGCGTCGACCAACGGCTGGTGGAAGCCCTTCGGAATGACCGAGAGCCGGCGCGCGGCGTTCACAACTTGGTCGGATCGTTCCTGAACCAACAGGGCGTAGTCGGCCGGACCACGGTACGGGTCAGCCGGCCGCGCGATGGCACAGAGGGCGAGCACACCTCCCGCGCACAAGCGCCCATTGAGTTCATGTACGGCCTCAAGGTCCGGCAGGTGCCGGTCCCGCATCGGCAGCGAGTCCCGCTGGGTAGGTCCGTTGGCCGTCAGGTGGTCGACGAGCTCGGCTTCGAGCAAGTCGGCCGACAGTGCATAGTTCAGGAACGACGTCAGGCCGACCACACCTGACACCGAGCCGCGGTTCACCTCGACGTCAAGCAGCCGGTACAGCGGGGCTTCCACGAGCCGCACGTGAAGGGCATTGGCCTCGGCCAGCCGCTCAGCGGCAGCCTCAGTGTCTGACGGCTCCGGCTCGCCCGCATCGTGTGCGAGCTCAAGGTGAACGCCCGCCGGCGGGCACGAGAGATCGAGCCAATCCGCTCGCGTGCAGACGCTGGTCCTGACAACACTCCCAGCACTCCGAACCTGATAAAGCTGGTCATCGGCCCGGTAGTACTCGGCGAGCGCATCCGCAACACGCGAACGCCCCACGCGGCTTCGGCGCATCTGCCGATCCGTCAAGTCGGTCTTGCTCATGCTGAGGCCCCGATCGATCACCAACCGCTTGGCCTCGTCGGTGTCCCCTCGCTCTCGGTCACCCGTATGCGGTTGTTCGCCGGGCCTACCGAGCAACTCGTCCGCGCTGATTTCGAAAATCCGCTCCAGCAGCCGCGCGGTCGCCGGCCGCAGCGGACCGAGCGGCCGGCCGTTCGGCCCCTTTCCCGCCATCAACCGCTTCAAGTGACGAACGCTGAGCGTCCCCGGCTCGCCCCGCTCCCGCGCGAACGTCTCGGCATACTCGGCGAACTCCTCGAGGGTCATCCGCCGTTCACGGATCTTCTGCTCAAGCACAGTCCGATAGCGTGACACGCGGAGCTGACGCAGAGCCGATTCAACCATGATTTCAGTCTGACACGCCCGCGCCAACCTGGCGACGATCATCGACCTGAGCCCGCTGCGCCATCCGCCGAATACGCGCGATCCGAAGCAGACAGCCCTCACACGGAGCACCCGCGATACCAGTCAGCAGCTCGAGCTCACCCGGCCCGAACTCCGCACCACAGAACGCAGCGAGCACCTCCGGCCGCCCGGCCGGCGGGACCCAGACCAGGTGAGCGACGCACTGAGATTCCGCAACCGTGCCACGCACCGGCCGCGCGAGAACGATCACGAGCCCTCACCGGCCCACGCACCACTGATCACCTCGCGAAGCGCAGCCGCCGCTTCGCTCGACAATCTCACCCTCGGACCGCTGACACCGACCTGGATCACGGGTTCCGCCCGCCCAACCAGGATCGGTACAGGACTGCCACCACCCGCCATCCCCTCCAGGACGAGGTACCCCTCGCCACCATCACCGGCTGCCCGCTCTCGCCGAACGATGAAGGTCCCCTTGGCCCGCACCGTCCGCGCGAGGCCACGCTCGCGCAGAATCTCGGTCGCATGACGCGCCGTCCCGAGGGACACGCCGTACTCGCGAGCAAGCCGAACCTCCGAGGGCAGCCGCGCCCCGTCCGCCAACTCGCCGGCCGCGACACGGGCAGCCAAGTGATCAGCCATCGCCTCGTACAGGTATGGCGCATCACCAGCGCCTGGCTCGAACGCCCCAACCGTCACGCGAGCAGTTCCCACCCGGGCATCTCCGCTGACTCGTTCACCCGAACCTTCGGCCACGCGCCGCGAACCCGACGCCTGCTCATCCTCAGCCAACCGCATACCGGAGAGCCTTGCCGCGGCCCACCGCAAGCACGAGGCCCCGAGCGGGCCACGGCCGGGACACGTTGCAGCTGCGTTCAGTAGCCCCATTGAAGCCGTCACTGGGACAAGCAGGACGGGATCTCCGGGCTGTCCCCCCATGGAGCGCAAGTACGGTTATCCCAGGTCACAGCTCTCCAATGGCCCTCCGGCTCGGGATCAAGCACAGGACAGGCGAGCACCTGGCATTTCACAACGATGTGCCGGGCACAGCCCGTGTCGGGCGGCAGATACCGGGAGGTTTACGCGACCGATACGCCCTCACGGCCATCAGGACGCATGCGACAGAACCTCCACGCCTCGCGACCAAGTTGATGCCCTGCGTCGTTAAGTACGTAACTCAGTCACCCGCAACCGGCGTACGCGAAATCGATACCTTCTCGCCCGGGGAGTGTAACGACTGCGCCACCTACGAGCGACTAACTCAACACAGCGAGTCACGGGAAGAAGGTGCGGCGTGGTCGAACTAGGGACGGTCGTCAAGGTTCTGGCCAGCGTAGGCGCAAAACCAGCACTGGAACGCGCGAAACGCCAAGAGAAGGTTGTAGCAACCCTCCGACGTTTCGGACTAGGACCAAAGACTCCGCCACCAGACTTCGACGGCGTGTACATCTACACCTTAATAGAGTATTGCTACGCGCAACCAGAGCCGGTCATACGTTTTTTCCAGAACGAATATATCCGTCAAGCATTTCGTAGATCATTCGAAACCGGCGATCCAAGCTATCTTGACCGCGAAGCTGAAGGAATTATCGAGTGGAACAATGAGACCGGCGAACTGGGCCGCATGGATTACGACTTCCGTCGCGAGTTCGCGGGCTTTACAGCGGTCTTCAACACCCTCGTAGACCGGTGTCGGACAGCCGCAGAAGCTCGCAGTGAGCGGAAGTTGGATGATCTACAACATCAGTTGCGCGATCTACGCGATCAGTTACACAAGCTACCCTCACTGAATGAAGTTCGTGAGCTCATTATTACCCCACAAGAACGTAAACCCTCTGTCGTGATCGAGAACCTGGCCAACAGTCTCCACGGCTGGTTTGAAGCGATCGGTTACAACATCGAGACCGATGACTTGCCCAGCGACGGAGACGAGTTCAACTGGATCATCAATGTACCCACACGCCGACGATACGACCGAGTCGTCATCCTCGGCACCTCCGGGGAGGCTCGAGTTTCAGATGTTGAACGCTTAGTCACCTTAGTTGAACAGAAACGAGCACATGAGGGATGGCTAGTTGTACCTCGGCGAATCAGCGAAGCGGCACAACTAGCTGCAAGCAAAACCGACGGCCTGATAACCTGCTACACATTGGACACCCTTATCGACGAAGGCGCGGACTTCGAACCCTACTTATCCTGGCTAGATCAAGAGGTAAAGAGAAGGGGGATTGACGTCAAATATGTGCCGTTGTATTGTCGCAAAGAAGAATTCGATTCAAGCAACAAACACAGCAAAGCTGTCAGCGTTTACGGCAAAGATCGGGGCGGGTTGGCTGGTTACGTACGCAATTGGCTTGCCGACCCGTCGAAAGAACATCTATCAATACTCGGAGAGTTCGGAACCGGAAAGAGTTGGTTCTGTCTCCGGCTGGCCTGGGAGATCGCGCAACAGTATCGTGAAGCGCGCGCTCTTGGGCTGCCTCGTCCACGCCTACCCCTCCTGGTCCCACTGCGGGACTACGCAAAAGCGGTAAACGTAGAATCGCTGTTCTCGGAATTCTTTTTCCGGAAGCATGAGGTTGACCTTCGAGGATATTCCGCGTTTCAGTATTTAAATCGCACTGGGCGACTACTACTTATTTTCGACGGTTTTGACGAGATGGCCGCGAGGGTTGATCGACAAGCCATGGTCAACAATTTTTGGGAGCTAGCACGCGTTGTGGAACCTGACGCAAAGGTTCTACTGACGTGTCGCACTGAGCATTTTCCCGAAGACAAGGAAAGCCGTGATCTTCTGAGCGCTCGACTCAAAGCATCAACGCAATCTCTGACCGGAGAGCCGCCACAGTTTGAGGTAGTTGACTTGATTCCGTTCGATAAAGAGCAGGTAAGAGAGGTGCTCTCCCACCTTGCGGATAAAAAAACTGTCGACGTCGTGATGAGCAACTCGGAACTACTCGATCTCATGCGCCGACCAGTAATGTCCGAAATTGTCTTGGACGCCTTGCCGGAAATATCTGAAGGGAGCGCCATCGATCTCGCACGCGTCTATCTTTACGCCGTGCGGCGCAAAATGTCACGGGACATTCAAGCCGAGCGAACGTTCACCGCGATGGCTGACAAACTCTTCTTCCTGTGCGAACTTGCGTGGGAAATGCTCGTCACGAACACGATGAGCATGAACTACAGAGCATTTCCGGACCGAATTCGGACTTGCTTCGGCAAAGTAGTGCAAGAGCAAAAAGATCTAGATCACTGGCATTACGACATGCTCGGCCAGTCGATGTTGATCCGGAACGCTGAAGGCGACTACACGCCGGCTCACAGATCCCTTTTGGAGTTCTTTGCCGCCTACAAGCTTGCAGCGGAACTAGGAATCTTGCATCCCGACTTCCTGGAGATGGCTACCGAGGCCGACAACAATGTAGCGACGGAGATTACTGCAAGCTGGTCAAGCTATTTCAACAAAGAACCGTCGACGCGCCGCTTCGAGAAGATCGTGAAGTTTGAAAGCGAGGATATACGGCGCCTCTCAACAACGTTTGGAATTCGGAAACTTGATTCCGCCGTACGAGACTTGATGGTCCCAATGATTCACGCAGATTTAGCGGCGAAACGGTTGCTCGACCTAATTCTCGACACCCGACACGAGGAGGCAGAGAGCACCGGATATACAGGCGGAAACGCCGCTACCGTGTTGGCAAGGATCGATCGCACGGCCCTGAGAGGACAGGACTTACATGGAGTCGACCTCCGGGGCGCGGAGTTGGACCTCCGCAAGAACCAGCAATGCGACCTCACGAACGCCAACCTTCGTCACGCAGATCTACGCGAGACCGACCTTGAGAATGTTATCTTCATCGGCGCCGACCTAACGGGTTCGAATCTTGAACGTTGTTGGTATATCGGCCGAGAGAATGCATCACCGCTGTCGCTCGCAGTCGAGTATAAGAACGGCGGAAGATTTTACGTCGGCCTGAGTACCGGCGGGGTTCTACGCTGGGAAAACGGCGATTTATCAGGCGCCGTCGAGAAAGTTCTAACTTACGACGCAAGCATATTTGAAATGGAGTTAATCAAAGGCGTCTCGCGACTGGCGGCATTCGCGGACAACGGCCTCTTAATCGTCAATATCGAGTCGCGGACGATCGATTGTCAATTTGAGGACGCTACAGGTTACGCACCACTATACCTACAGAACTACGACGGGTTTGTAATCCAGCGCCCTCAAGTGGCGGATCCCGATCAGGCAAACACGACCTTGTACGACAGAAGTACACTCGAAGAGGTTACCAAATTTGATGCTCCCGCAATCGCGGCTCTCGGCTACTACGTAGAGGAGCTCGACAGGACGATTTTTGATGATGACGAGGGAAACTTACTGACCGCCGAATGCAAAGACGGAAATATTGAGTTTGCCGTACGCGGCAAGATCGACTTTGAGAGCGCATTCGGATCGACGAACTTAGATGTCATCCTTGCCGGCTCACTTATATTGGGAGCGCAGGTTGAACGAGACAAATTGACTGTCGCGGCTTTCGAATTGGACGGTACACTGTATCGAAAATTCGAGTTAAATGCACTGGCACCGGAGACAGAGTTCCATTTCGGATTCATCGGACGCCGTTGGGGAATTCGAGCCGACAACGCGCTGATCCTCAGCGCGGGGGATAGCCTGAGGGCTTTTGCAGCAGATAGTGGCTCCTCGATATGGTGCGACAGTGACGCTATCGAGGTTCAGGATATGGTGCTCTTGCCGGATAAAAGTCGCTTCATGTCCGTCAGTAGATATGGCGAGGTCGCCATCAGATCAGTCCTTACCGGCGAAGTGATAAGCAGAACTTCGACCGCAGCCGGATTCGCGGGCGCCAGATTTAGTCGGAACAGCGGCTTAAGTGATCCAGTGCTACGTGCGATTGAACTGGGCGGTGCGGTCATTGTGGACAATTGACAGTGAACGAAATTCAGGCTGACTGGCAGAGCCGCACGCAGCGCACTGCGTATGGTTCAGGATTGGGAAGGTAGGCGACCCGGACCGCATACGGCCACCGCTCGCCCGAAGCTGGCGGCCCTGCAGGTTACGCCGCGTGGCAATCTGCCCGCCCAGATCCTGCGGCTGCTGAACGCCGAGGAGATTGGAGGCGTTTCCGGCCTCGGCATGAGCGCAAGCGCATCAGCGGCGGACTGTCAGCTGGTTGCCGTCGACGATCACCCTCGGCGAGCATCGCCGCAGTCGCAGCCGCTGCGACATCCGGCGGACCAACTGTCATTTGGAAAGGTAAAGGCGTGTGGTTAGTGTGCAACTCCGCCCTCGGACACAACCACTGCGCACACGGATGGTTGGGGCTGGGTTTCAGCCACCACCATCCGTGTTGTTTCGTTGTAGGTCAATTTCAGGCCGAGCTGTCGGTAGACCTCCAGCTTGTCGCCCGGGTCCGCGTCGCGCAGCACCTGGAGCAGCCCGCCCATCGCGTCGACCAGCTGACGGATCTCGGCGGCGGTCATTCTCCGGTCCGCCCCCATCCGGGCATCCGAGGCGGCCAGCTGCGCCTCCAGCACCGCCTTCTCCCGCTGCACCTGCCTCGTCCACTTCGCAACCAGTGCAGGATCCGTGCCGGCTTCCAGCGCGGCCTGGTGCCGGGCGAGTTTCCGGTCGCACTCCGCCAGCGCCCGGCGCGTCTCCGCGCTACCGGGAGCATGATCCGGCTGCGACTCCTCCATCGCGCTCAGCGACCGTTCGATCTTGCCGGGCGCGAACACCTGGGCCAGCCAGGTGTCGAGCGGCTCCAGCAGCACATCCTCGCGCAGGTGCACCGTCAGGGGATGGTCGAGCCGGTTGGCCAGGGCGTACTCGTTCGGGTAGCGGCAGCGGTAATGAGCCCGCTCGCGGATCCAGTTGCCCTGCATGCGCCGGCCACAGCTCTCGTGGAACAGCAGGCCCTTGAGCGCATAAGGGTGCTTCTTCCGCTCGGTCACCCGGCCCGTCGACCGCGGCCCACGTGACGCCAGACGGGCCCGCACCTGCTCGAAGGTCTCCCGGCTGATCAGCTCCGCATGGACCTGCTGGTCGGAGAAGACCCACTGGTCCCGCGGATTCCACGCCAGCCTGGTCCGATGCCCAAGCCCGACATCCTCGACATCGATCAGCGACTCCGCTTGCGCTGCTTGTTCCACACCTCGTGACCGGTGTAGCGCGGATTCGTCAGGATGGTCCGGACCGCGCTCTTCGACCACGCCACCCCCGACCTGTGCTGATTGCGGCCCCGATCGTACGCCGACGGACACGGAATTCCGTCAGCGGTGAGTCGTTGCGCGATCGCGAAGACACCGATCCGCGACAAGTACTCGTGAAAGATCCGCTGCACGACCGGCGCCGTCTTCGGATCCGGCTCGAGCCGATGCAGCCGCTTGCCATCGCCCGCCTTCGCCGGGTTCGGATGCGGACCGGCATCAGCCAGCTGATAGCCGTAAGGAGGGCGGCCACCCAGGTAACGGCCCTCCACCTGGGCCTGTGCCGCCATCGCCGACCGCACCCGGACCTTGATCCTGGTCCGCTCCCCCGACCTCCGGCACCCACAACCCCACCCCGTAATGCGCAAAAACCGGAAACGTCAACCCGTACTGATTGCCGTAGAACGCCCGCTGCGGCTCCCCGACCACCACCGCCTCGAAACCGCGATCCCGCCTCTTGAGCACCTCAAGCAATCGAGCAGCCTCCGGCCGCCGCTTCCACGGGATCGAACGGGACTGCCCCACATCGAAGAACTCCACGACGATCTCCCCGTGTCGCTCGACCAAGGCCCGCGCCCGCGCCAATTGCCAGTTCCGCCGATCTGCGTGGCCGGGTCCCGGGGATCGCCCACCCGCAGCGCACGGGCCTGCTCCACGAAGCGGTCGACGAACTCGTCGTGCACCGATGCGTCGACGATGACCCGGTTGGTGGCCATGCAGATCTGACCCTGGTGGTAGTAGCTGCCGAACACCGCGCATTCCACGGCGTGCTCGAGATCGGCGTCGTCGAGGATCACCAGTGGGCCGTTGCCGCCCAGCTCCAGAGACAGCCGCTTGATCCCGGCCTTCGCGATGATCCCCCGCCCCGGCCGGCTACCCGGCCTCTTCGAAGATCTTGGCCAGAAACAGCCCTCCCGTCACCGCGGTGTCTTCGGCCGGCTTGATCACGACGGCGTTGCCCAGTGCCAGCGCGGGCGCCACCACGGGCTGATCACGGTGACTACCCCGGCGGGCCGGCGGTGGACGCGGTTCTCCTTGTCCGCACGTCGGAATCGGTGGTGACGGCCACCTCCTCGGAGTGCCGCACCGCGGCGGCCGTGACCACCTGGACGATGCCGACCTCGACAGCCGCCCGGGCCGGGGTCGCGCCGGCCTCCCGGACCAGCCAGTCGACGATCTCCGCCTGCCGCTCACCGATGATCCGCGTGGCCCGCTCGGAGACCGCCGCCCGCTCCCCCGGCGGCGTCGCGGACCACTCGCGCTGCGCCTCCCGCGCCGCGCGGTAGGCGAAGTCGACGTCGCCGTGGTCAGCCAGCTAGATCTCGGTGAGCACGTCGCCGATGTAGGGATCCGAGTCGATGAGCGGACCGCCGCTTCCGGCACGCCACTCCCCGCCGAGGAACATGCGGTCGAATCCCTGGTACACGGCGGGAGGGGTCGTCTCGGACATCGGGGCTCCTCATCGGCGGGCTTGACTCGTTACGAGGACAGGCAACACGAAGCGGCGAGGCGGCCGCATCGCACGAACACCTGAGATTGGCTGAGACGGTCAGTGCCGGGATTCGGCGGTGCGCAGCAGCGCCGTGCTCGCGGCGCTGATGACGCAACCCAGTGCCATGTAGATCGCGATCGCCGTGGAAGTCCCGAAGCCGGACAGCAAGGCCGTGGCGATGAAGGGGGCGAACGCGCCGCCGACCATCGATCCGAGCTGGATTCCCAGCGACAGCGAGGAATAGCGGACGCTCGTCGAGAAGGCCTCCGAGAACAGGGCACCCTGCGGGCCGTACATGAGGCTGTGCAGGATGCCGAGCCCGACGACCAGCGCGAGCGTGATGAGCACGAAGGACCCGGTGTCCACCAGGGGCCAGAACACGAACGACCACAGCCCGAGCAGCAGAGCCCCGGCCGCGAAGACGGCGCGCCGGCCGAAGCGGTCCGACAGCAATCCGGCCGCCGGCAGCGCGAAGAGCTCGACAGCCGAGGCGATCAGCACCGCGGTGAGCACGGTGCTCGACGGTAGCCCCAGGATCGCCTTGTTGGTGGCGTAGGCGACCACGAAGGTGATGAACACGTAGTAGGTGAGGTTGATGGCGAGGTAGCACCCGGCCGCCACCAGAATCTGCCGGGGGTGACGGCGGATCGCCTCCAGCACCGGCGAACGCCCGGCGGGACGGTCCTCAGTGGAAGAGAACTCGGCAGTCTCCCCGACGCGGAGCTGGATCACCACGGCGAAGGCGACGAGCACGACGCTCGCCAGGAACGGCAGCCGCCATCCCCAGGTCAGGAAGGCATCGCCGGCGAAGAGGGCGGTGACCAGGAGGAACGCGCCGTTGGCGAGCAGCACCCCACCCGGAGCGCCGGCCGAGGCGAAGCTGCCGTAGAAGCCGCGCCGGCGTTGCGGCACGTTCTCCGTGGCGAGCAGGATGACCCCGCCTTGCTGCCCGCCAACCGTGATGCCCTGGATGAAACGCAGCAGTACCAGCAGGACCGGAGCGATGAACCCGACAGAACCGTAGGTCGGCAGCACGCCGATCGCCGTTGTCGTCACTCCCATGGTCACCAGGGCCGTGACGAGGGCCTTCTTGCGGCCCACCTTGTCGCCGATGTGGCCGAAGAGAGCACCACCGAACGGGCGTGCGACGAAGGCGACTCCGAAAGTCGCGAAGGACAGCAGGGTGCTCGTCAGCGGGTCCTGAACGGGAAAGAACAGCTTGGGAAAGACCAGCGCCGCGGCCATACCGTAGATGAAGAAGTCGTACCACTCGATGCTCGCGCCGATCCACGACGCGAAGGCGACGGTGGCGACGCGCCTGCGGTCCGGCCGTGGCCGGTTCTCCGTTCCGGGCGAGGTTCGGGGCTTGGCGGATGACAACTCTGACATCGCTGGAGACCTCCGGATTCAGGTGATCGGTGAGGGGGCGGCAGGACCGCGGCGCAGTCAACGGTCGCCGGGCGGGTTCGCGCCAACTATGCACGCCTACACGTTGTTTACGCAATAGGCGATGATTATACTTAATTACGTAACTCGGTAGCGCTGCGATACTGCGACCATCAACACGAGGAGGTCTTCGACGGTGGCCAGCGAAAGCTCGACCAGCAGCCGATCGGACAACGGGCGGAAGCGCCACCGCACGGTCGACCGCGTCGCCGCGATACTCGAACTCGCCGCACGCAACCCCGACGGCCTCACGTTGACGGAGCTGGCACGCAATCTCGAAGCACCCGTGAGCTCCATCCAAGGTCTGGTCAACGGCCTGGTCGCCACCGGGTACCTCGACGAGCGGGAGCGCCGCTACCACCTTGGCACTGCCCCGTACCTGCTGAACCTCATCGCGGGGCGGCACATGGTCACGCGGGTCGGCCACCACCAGCTCGAAGCGGTCCACGCGGAGACCGGCCTGACCACGCTGCTGTCCGTTGTGGTCGGACGGGACGTCTTCTACATCGACAGCTGCGCCTCCGAGCCGCGCTACGACTACCTCGCGAAGAACTACATCCGGCGGGCCCTGATCCGCACGTCCAGTGGCTGGGTCCTCCTCGCCGGGCTCAGCCGGCGGGACCTGTGGGCGTATCTGTCCGCGCTGCCGTCCGAGGACGAGCCCAAAGTCGAACGTTTCCTCGCCCGGCTCGACGAGATCCAGGAGACCGGCGTGTGCGCGGCGCCCGGCATCTCCGACGTGGCTGACGGCGTGGCGGTGGCGGTACGGGAAGGCGGGCGGACCGTTGCGGCGGTGAGCGTCGTCGGCCCTCCCGACGAGATCCGCGACCGGCGAGACGACCTGGTCAAGGTTCTGCTTGATCATCAGGCACGGTGGGACAGCCCGGCCGGCTGACGGCGCCGGGCACGTCGAGCGTCGTGGCATCCCAGAAGGCGTGGTCCAGCCTGCGCGGGGCCAGACAGTCGCCGATGCGGATCAACGGCCGCTGCTCGCCAGCCTCGACCAGTTCCTCGTACACCGTCGTCCGGGCGCGGTTGCCGGTCGCGAGGACCACCGAGCCGACACCCTCGAGCCGCCATCGCCTGTCGCCGTACACGGCGGCGAGGTCGACGAAGCCGTCCCCGATTCTCTCGGCCCAGGCCAGCGTCGTGATCTCCACTCCGGCGTCGGCCAGCCGGGTGTGCAACGGGTGCGCGTTGACCGGACCCGCCCAGGTTCCCGCCGCGAAGCGGCGCGTCACGAGATCGACCTGGTGACCTCGGGCACCCAGGTACTCGGCGGCGGTCGTCGCCTGGCCGTGCGGATCGTCGTCGAGCACGAGGACGCGAGACTCCACCCCGGCCGCACCCGACAAGACCTCGGGCACGGTCCAGACCTGCGGCAGGTCGTGACCGGGCAGCGCACGCCGAGCCGGAAACGCGCTCGTGTAGCCGGTGCGCACCGGCTCCGATCCGACCGCGAGCACGATCACCTCCGCCTCGTGCTCGTGGATCTCCCGCGCGGTGGCCTCGCGTCCGCGGTGCAGCCGGACCCCGAGCGCCGTCGCCCGCTCTTCGAGCCAGACCAGGATCGACCCCAGTTCCCGCCGGGACGGCACCGATGCGGCCAAGGCGAGTTGACCCCCGAACCGCGGCTCCCTCTCCCACAGGCTGACCGCGTGCCCCCGCTCGGCGAGCGTGACCGCCGCCTGGAGTCCCGCCGGACCGCCGCCGACGACGAGAACGTCGCGCCGGTGCCGGACAGCCGGGACCGGCAGGGTCTCCTTGCCGGCGCGCGGGTTGACGGTGCACGACAAGGCTCCCCCGGCAGCGATCCGGCCCAGACACCCTTGGTTGCAGCCGATACACGGCCGTACCTCGGCTTCCCGCCCGGTCCGCAGCTTCCGGGGCAGATCGGGATCGGCGATGAGAGCACGGGTCATGCCGACCAGATCCGCTTGTCCCGACGCCAGGACCCCTTCGGCGGCCGCGAAGGTCTTGATGCGGGTGGCGACCAGAACGGGCATCGAGATCCGTGCGCGCAGAGCGGCCGCGTACTCCGCGAACGGGGCCACCGGATATCCCATGTCCGCGATCCAGGCCGGGTAGTTCTCGTTGCTGCCCGCGGACACACTGAGGTAGTCCACCGACCCGGTCCCGTCCAGAGCGGTCGCCACTTCCGTGGCCGCCGCCGGATCGAGCCCGCCCGCCACCAGGTCGGTCGCGTTGATCCGCACGCCGACGAGCGGCCCGGGCCCGATCGCGTCCCGCACGGCGTCGAGGACGTCGAGCACGACCCGCAGGCGGTCGCGAACCGGTCCGCCGTAGCGGTCGTCACGGAGGTTGTTCTGCGGTGACAGGAACTGCGACAACGCGTAGCCCTGCGCCGCGAAGATTTCGACGCCGTCCCAGCCGGCGCTGCACAGCGCCGCCGCGGACTCGGCGTACGAGCGGACCATCTCGGCGATCTCGTGCGTTTCGAGCTCCTTCGGCACTTCCCCGACCACCGGGTCCGCAATGGCGCTCGGCGCCAGCAGCGGGCCACGGTGCCAGGCCGAGTTTCCCTGCCTGCCGCTGTCGTGCAGCTGTCCGACCAGGACCGCACCGTGCCGGTGCACCGCAGCCGCGAGCGCGACGTGCCCGTCGTGCGCGTTGGGATGAGTGGCGAGGTTGACCAGCGGCGAAGTCCAGGTCCGCCGCCACACGGCCCAGTTCCCCGCCACGATCATCCCGGCGCCGCCAGCCGCACGCGCCTCGTAGTAGGCGATCTGCTCAGGTGTCGGGACGCCGTCGCGGGCGAGGTGGGTGCCGTGCGGTGTGTTGACGATGCGGTTCGGCAGCTCGTGCTCGCGCAGCCGCAACGGCGAGAACAGCCGGGACGCCGCTACAGGGCCCGGCCGCGCCATGCCATCCCGCCGTCGAGCGTGACGATGCACCCGCTGGTGTAGGACGACCGTGGGGACGCGAGGAACACCACGGTGTCCGCGACCTCCTCGGCCGTCGCGATGCGCCTGGCCGGGTAGCCCGCCACGAACTCCGGCCACCGTTCCGGGTCACCCAGCTCGGTGGCGGCGCGGGCCCGGAGGGCGTCCGCGAGGCGCTGGGTCTCCACGGGGCCCGGGTTCACGCCCAGGACGCGAACGCCGTGGTCCAGGGAGTAGGCACCGACGGTGCGGGTCATCGTCATCAGCGCCGAGTTCGCCATCGACCCGGCGAGGTACCCGGCGTCCGGCCGCTCACCGGAGACACCGACGACGTTGACGATCACCCCCGATCCGCGTTCGGTCATGGCGGCCAGCGCGAGCTGCGTGAGCTCGACGTAGCCCCACACCTTGAGGTCCCACGCCCGCTGCCAGTCCGGCAGGTGCGCGCCGGCGAGCGCTCCCTGGGGGATCGCTCCCGCGTTGTTCACGAGAACGTCCACCTCGCCGGCGACATCACGCAACCGGATGCGGTCCGCCGGGCGCGACAGGTCCAGGACGTGACCGACGATCTCCGCGGCAGGCACCTCCGCCGCGAGCCGGTCGATCGAACCGGCGTCGCGGGCGGCGACGTGCACGCGCTTGACGCCCTCGCGGGCGAAGGCGCGCACGGTCGCCGCGCCGATGCCGCGCGAACCGCCGGTGACGAGAACCGACTGTCCGGCTTGGTATCCGAGATCCATGAAGACGAGCCTCCTTGCACGGGAATGGATCCAGACGGCGGTCCCCGCCGCCCCGGGGAGGCGGGGACCGCCGAACTCACAGCGGCGAGTCGACCGCGACCGTCCGCGGCTTCGGCGGCATGAAGATCTCGATGAACTCGAGGTCATCGGAGGTGGCCGTCTCGTTGTGCCGGTAACCGCCGGGGATGAAGCACACGCCGTTCTCGCCGATGCGCCGGGTCTCGCCGTCCTCGAACTGCAGCTCGAGCCAGCCCTTGGTGACGTACAGCCACTGGAAATCGCAGTCGTGGTAGTGCCAGCCGGTCTCCTTGACCATGCCGCTGCGCATCTTGGTGACCTGCGTGCTGACGAGCCCCTGACTCGCCTCGGCGACACCGAGGTCGAAGTACCGGGCGAACGAGCGCCGGCCGGGGATCTCCGCGCCGTCCTCGAGGGCGATCGCGTGCGCAGTCATGCCCTCCGGGATCTGCCGGGTCCGGTTTTCGGTCATGATCTTTCCTCCACTTCTTCGGGGAACAGGTCCAGTGCACTGGACGAAACGCCGTCGAGGCTGTCCTGCAACACCGCCCGGTCCCAGGCGCGGGTGCCCCCGTCCGCGGAACGCCAGCCGAGGATGCGCCTGGTGAGGCCGGGCAACGGGTGTTCTTGTGTGGTACCGATGGCACCGACGACCTGATGGGCGTTGCGGACGACCGGTTCGGCCGCGTGCCCGGCGCAGGAGCGCGCCACGGCCACCGAGGCGAGCAGCTGCTCCAGCGGGGTGGCGGGGGCGGCGGCTACGAGTACGGCCGCGTCCACAGCGGAACGGGCGAGCGCGACCTCGGCGGCCAGCGTGGCCAGCAGCCCCTGTACCGCCTGGAACTTGCCGACCGGTCGTCCGAACTGCTCACGCGTGCGGGCGTGCTCGACGGCGAGGTCCAGAACGGCTTCCATCGCGCCGGTGATCTGCACGGCCCGCACGAGCGCGGCCAAAGCGTGAGCACGGTCGACGGTCTCCGCGCTCACCTCGTGCCATCTCGCCGCGCCCGGTGGCGCTGCGCCGGCCGGAACGTCGGCGAGGCGCCAGCCGCTGGTCGTCCGCCGCAGAACGACCATCCGTTCCACCAGCGGGTGCGAGGCAGCCGGCACCTCCTCGCCGTCTTCCACCGCCCACCCGCGCAACGCCGGAGTCGCGGCCGCAACGCCGGCCTCGTCGAGGAGCCGGCCGGCGACCAGGTCACTCTCCCCGACCGGCAGGTCGCAGCCGCGGCGGGCGAGCGCCCTGACCAGCTCCGCGGCTTCCCGCCAGGTCGCGCCACTGCCGCCCCGCTCCTCCCGTCCGGTCAGCTCCCCCAGACCGAGTTCGGCGAGCCTGCGCCACAGGCCTGCGTCGTCGCCGCAGTCGTGTGCCTGGAGAACGGCTTCGATCAACGAGCGCAGGTCTGCGTCGACCTGGTCCCGGAGCGTGCTCATCGCAACCCCAGACCGCGCGCGATCACGCCCCGCAGGATCTCGTTCGTGCCTCCGCGCAGGGTGAATCCGGGACGCTGAACCACCGCGGCGGCGATGGCCGCGGCCAGTTCGCCGTCCCGCCGCGCGGCCAGCAGGTCCGCCAGTTCCACCAGATCTCCTTCCAGCGTCGTGCCCAGGACCTTCACCATCGCGGCCGGCACATCCGCGTCCTCTCCTCGTTCCAGGGCCGCGGCCACCGCCAGCGACATGTGGTGCAGCCCGTGCAGGCGGGCGATGATCCGCCCCAGTGCGGGGTCGGCGTCGGCGTCCCCGGCGCGCACCGCGCGCCGGAGCAGACCGGCCAGCGGCACCGTCGACAGGAACCGCTCCGGGCCGCTGCGTTCGAACCCCAGTTCCGAGGTCACCTGGAGCCAGCCGTCACCCTCCTGCCCCAGCAGGTTCTCCTCCGGGACTTCCACGTCGGTGAACACGACCTCGTTGAAGTGGTGCTCGCCGCTCATCGAGACGATCGGCCGCACCACGACCCCGGGCGCACGCAGATCGACGATCAGCTGGGACAGCCCCCGGTGCCGGTCTCCGTGGGATCCGCTGGTCCGCGCGAGGACCACGATCAGATCCGCCTGGTGGGCCCCCGAGGTCCACACCTTGGTGCCGTTGAGCAGCCACCCGCCCTCGATCGGCACCGCCCGGCTCCGCACACCGGCCAGGTCGGACCCGGTGTCGGGTTCGCTCATGCCGATGGCGAAGGAGCATTCGGCCGCGGCGATCGCGGGCAACAGGGACTTCTTCTGATCCTCGCTGCCGAAGCGCAACAGCGACGGCGCCGCTTGCCGGTCGGCGACCCAGTGCGCCGCGACCGGCGCACCTGCCACCAGCAACTCCTCGGTGACCACGAAACGCTCCAGGAACCCGCGGCCGCGGCCACCGTAGGTCCGCGGAATCGTCATCCCGACCCAGCCGCGCTCCGCGAGCGAGCGGCTGAAGTCGCGGGACCACCCGGTCAGCCACGCGTCGACCGTCGGCGTGAAGGCGCCGGAGTCGCGCCGCTCGGCGAGGAAGTTCCGGACCTCGGCACGCAGTCCGGCCAGTGCCGGATCCGGCTCGACGACCGAGGGCATCGACAGGCTCATGCCGCCACCACCGTGACGCCCTGCCGCACCAGATCGTCGATGTCGTCGCGGCTGTACCCGATGGCGGACAGCAGCTCCGCGGTGTCCTCCCCCAGCCGCGGGGCGTGCCGGCGGAGAACGGCCGGCGATCCGCTCATGCGCACCGGGTGGGCGGGGCTGAAGTAGGCGCCTTCGGTCGGGTGCTGCTCGGGCGTGAGCAGCGCCTGCTCCCGGACATAGGGATCGTCGTTCACCCGGCTCAGGTCGAGCAGCGCCGCGGCCGGGATGTTGCGTTCCCGGCAGAGGTCGAGCCATTCCTGCGTGGTGCGCTTCGGTGTCACTTCATGGATCTCGGCGTGGAGTTCGCTCATGTTGCCATGGCGCGAGTTCACGTCGGCGAAGCGCGGGTCGTCACGCAGGTGGCCGAGTTCGGCCACCTCGAAGAAGTCGGCCCAGTTGGCGTCCGAATAGGGCATCAGGCAGACGTACCCGTCGGCGGTGCGGTAGGGAGTCCGCTCCGGGACGAGGACCCGGCCCCACCCGAAGTCGCCCTCGGCGGGGTCGAACGCGTGCCCGCCGAGGTGTTCCACCAGATTGAAGTGGATCATCGTGTCCACCATGGGGACTTCCACGTGCTGCCCGCTCCCGGTGGCCGCGCGGTGGGCCAGGGCGGCGAGGATGCCGATCACCATGTGGAGTCCGCTGACCTTGTCGGCGATCACGTACGGTGCGTACCGCGGCTCTCCGTCGACTCGTTCGGCCAGCGACGCCGCACCGGACGCGGCCTGCACCATGTCGTCGTAGGCCGGGTGGTCCCGCCACGGACTGTCCTCCGCGTAGGCCTGTGCCGTACACAGGATCACGTCCTGCCGTAAGGCCCGCAGCGCCTCGTAGGTCAGCCCGAGCGGTTTCCGGGACCGGGGCCGCAGGTTGGTCACCACCACGTCGGCCAGCGGTACGAGCTGCTCCAGGATCGCCCGGCCCTCCGGCTTCTTGAGGTCCAGGGCGATGCTTCGTTTGTTGCGTTGCAGCGTCAGCGTCATGGCGCTCATGCCCGGGTTGCGCCGGGCACCGATCCGCCGCGTCATGTCCCCGTCGAGCGACTCCACCTTGATGACGTCGGCACCCAGGTCACCGAGGATGGCGGTCGCGTAGGGCCCCATCACGACGGTGGTCAGGTCCAGGATGGTCACTCCGGCCAGCGCTCCGGCCGGCTCCGCTGTCGTCACGCGTTCCGTTCCCTTCGTGTGTTCTGTCGTCACGCCGTAACCGGGCCGCGCCGCTGCCCCCACCGCGCCACGCGCGCACGGTGCTCCGGGTCCTGGTGCGCGAGCGGCTGCATCGCGGCTGCCAGGTTGAGAACCGATTCGAGGGTTCCGGAGCGGGACTCGGTCAGCAGCCGCTTGGCCATCCGCAGCGCGTGGGGTGGGTTGCGGGCGATCCGGCGCGCCAGCTCCCGGGCCGCGGGGAGCAGCTCGGCGTCGTCCACGACGCGGCTCACCAAACCCCAGTCCAACGCGGTGGCGGCGTCGACCCGGTCACCGGTGAAGGTCATCTCGGCCGCTCGCCCGGCGCCGGCCACCCGGGGAAGGAACCAGGCTCCCCCGTCCCCGGGAATCAGTCCCAGTTGGACGAAGCTCTCCGCGAACGAGGCCGACCTGGCGGCGATCCGGACGTCGCACATCATCGCCAGATCGCAGCCGGCCCCGACGGCGGCGCCGTTCACTGCGGCGATCACTGGCACTTCGCAGCGCACCATGGCACGCGGGATCCGCTGGATCCCCGAGACGTACCCGTGGCGCTGCGCGAGGGGGTCGAGGCCGAACACGCCGGTGCCGTCGGCCATCTCGCGCACGTTCCCGCCTGCGGAGAAGATGTGCCCAGCGCCGGTGAGGATCACCACGCACGCTTCGGTGTTCTGGTTGACGTCGTCGACCGCGCGCTCCAGCGCGGCGATGAAGTCCGGCCCGGAGACTGCGTTGCCGGCGCCGGGAACGTTGATGGTCCAGATCTGCACCGGCCCGTCGCGGCCGATCACCAACGCTTCGGTCACGGTTACCGCCTCTCAGAAGGGAATGTGGTGGGTGGGGTCGAGGCGGATGTCCACGACGAGCGGGCGCTCCAGCCCGGGCACGCGCTTGGCCAGGACATCGATGTCCTCCGGCGTTTCCACCACGTGGGTGTCCGCGCCTGCTCCCGCGGCGACCGCTGCCACGTCGGGCCAGTCGTTGTAGGAGTGGCGGGGATCGAACCCCTGGGTCTCGAGCTTGTGGTACTCCGCCCCGTAGGCGCCGTCGTCGAAGACCAGCACGAGCAGGGGCAGACGATGCCGCACCGCCGTCGCGAGTTCGGAGGCGTGCATCATGAAGCCGCCGTCACCCACGAGAGCCACGGTCAGCCCGGATACCCCGGACACCGCCGCACCGATCGCTCCGGCGAGCCCCAGACCGATCGAGCCGAACCCGGTCATGGCGGTGAACCGGCCAGGAGCGCAGCGATCCAGGTAGGGCCAGGCACCGGCGACAAATCGTCCGACATCGCTGACGATCGCGCAGTCCGCGGGCAGTGCGCGATTGAGGAGCAGGCTCGCCGTGCGGATGTCGATCGTTCCGTCCGCCGGTCGCCGGTCCTGCGGGGTCCACTCGGCCATAGCGCTCGCGGCGGCGGCGCCGCGGTCTCGCCACGAGCCGCTTCCGGATACTCCCGCGGCGCGGAGTTCGGCGGTCATCGCGGCCACGACCGCGGCGGCGTCACCGGCGACACCTTCGTCGGGCTGCACGAGCCAGCCGAGTTTGGCCGGATCGAGATCGATCTGAACCAGGCGCTTGCCCTGGACCAGTTCCCCGCCCATGGTCGTGTACTTGTTCATGGTCGCGCCGACCGCGAGCACGCAGTCGCTGTCCATCAACACCTGGCTGGCGCATTCATGGGCCAACGTGCCCAGGATGCCCAAGTGCCGCGGATGCCCCCGGAACAGCCCACGTCCGAGCGCCGTGGTGAACAGCGGCGCCCCCAGCAGGTCGGCCAGTTCCGCGACCGCGGATTCGGCCGAAGCGGCCACGACGCCCCGGCCGGCCACGACGATCGGCCGGGTGGCGGACGCCACGAGACCGAGCGCACCGTCGAGCGCGCTCTCCGGCACCGTCGTGCCGGCGGGCAGCAACACCGGCTCCAGCGGCTGCACCGCTGACACCGCCTCCGACACAGACACCGGCAGCGGGATGTTGAGCACCACCGGAGCCGCCGAGGTGCTCAGCCGGCGCATCACGCGCCCGAAATCACGGACGACCGTGTCCGGGCGGTGGATCCGCTCGTGGACGACCCCCAGCGCCGAGCAGACAGCGCCGATGTCGAGCCGCTGCAGGTGCGTGGCCTCCGCGGGAGGATCACCGGTGACCAGCAGTACCGGCGACGGGAACCGGGCCGCTTCGACGAGAGCGGTCAGCGTGTTGGTGAACCCGGGCCCGTGGGTGACGGTGGCGACCGCGGGACGGCCGCTCATGCGTGCGTGCACGTCGGCCATCGCGACCGCACCTGCTTCGTGCGCCACCCGGACGAACTGGCCGCCCTGGTTTTCGAAGGCGCTGCTGACGTACATGTTCGCGTCGCCCATGAGACCGAAGACGGTGTCCACTCCAGACGCGCGGAGCAACGAGGACACCTGCTCGTAGACCTTCATCGAGTCCCTTTCGCCGCACTGCTCCACCACTCTGGCAAATTCCGAGCGAATACGCAATAGCATAGATAGTTACGTATATAGGTATTGACTAGGGCAGGGGTAGGCCCTGGCGTCCGGCCTACCCCTGCCCAGGCGAATCAGGAATCGTGGATGATCACGCCGCGGATGTTCTTGCCCGCACGCAGGTCCTCATACCCCTGGTTGACCTCCTCCAGGCGGTACCGCTGCGTGACGAGCTCGTCCAGCTTGAGCTTGCCCTCGTCGTAGAGGCGCAGCAGGCGGACGATGTCGTACTGCGGGTTGGACGAGCCGAACAGCGACCCCTTGATGGTCTTCTCCATCAGGGTCAGCTCCATGCCCGAGACGTGGACCGTGAGCTTCGCCGGATCGGCGAGGCTGGCCAGGCTGACCGTGCCGCCCTTGCCGATGATGGCAAACGCGTCGGCGATGATCTTCTCGTCCGGGGTGCCGACGAAGATCAGCGCGCCGTCGGCCATCTGGCCCCACGTCATCTCCCGGACCGCGTCGTGCGCCTCCTCCGCGGTGGCGAACGCGTGCGTGGCGCCGAACTTCAGTGCGGTGTCGCGTTTGAACGACACCGGGTCGATGGCGACGATGTGCCGAGCCCCGGCCATGACCGCGCCCTGCACGGCGTTGATGCCCAGCCCGCCGATGCCGAAGATCACCGCCGTGTCACCGGCACGAAGGCCGTTGTTGTACACCGCGCTCCCCCATCCGGCGGGCACGCCACAGCCGACCAGCACGGCCGTCTCGAGCGGGAGCCAGTCGTCGATCTTCACCACCGAGTGCTGAGAGACCGTCGACCGTTCCGCGAAGCTGCCGAGCAGGCACAGGCTGCCGTAATCCACCCCGTCCTTGTGGAACTTGAACGATCCGTCGGGGAACCGGCCTTCGAGGATCGTGGCGCCGAGGTCGCAGAGGTTGGACCGGCCCGAGGCGCAGTACCGGCAGATCCCGCAGTTGGGGATGTAGCTGCACACCACGTGATCGCCGGGCTTGACCTTGGTGACGCCGGGGCCGACCTCCTCGACGATGCCGGAGCCCTCGTGGCCACCGACGATCGGGTACCGCGGCGGCATGTCGCCGTCGGTGAGGTGCAGATCCGAGTGGCACAACCCGGCAGCCACGTTCTTGATCAGGACCTCGCCCTCGCCGGGGCCGTCCAGGTCGAGTTCCATGATCTCGAACGGACGGTGCACCCCCAGGCTCACCGCTGCTTTCGTCTTCATCTCAAATGTCCTTTCGCGACGTTGCGGAAGTAGTGTGTGCCCGGTCAAAGGGCGATGTTGACGGCCTTGGTCTCGAGGTAGAGGTCGAGGACGCCGGCTCCGAGCTCGCGGCCCCAGCCGGACTGCTTGTAACCGCCGAACGGCAGTGTGGTGTCGAAGCCGTTGTACTGGTTGACCCACACCGACCCCGCGCGGATCTCGCGCGCGGTGCGGTGCGCCTTGGACAGATCGCGCGTCCAGATCCCGGCCGCGAGTCCGTAGACGGTGTCGTTGGCGGCCGCCGTGACGCCGTCGGCCGCGGTGAAGGGCTGAGCCGCGACGACCGGACCGAAGATCTCCTCCCGCACCACACGGGACTCCGGCCCGACGCCGACCAGGACGGTGGGCGCCACGAAGAACCCGTCCCGGTCGAGCCGGGTGCCGCCGGAGAGGGCACGAGCCCCCTCGGCGAGCCCCTCGTCGACGTAGCCCATCACCTTGTCGCGCTGGTCGGCGGAGATCAGGGGGCCGATCTCGGTGGCCGGATCGAGCCCGGACCCCACGCGCAGACCCGCAGCGATGTCGGCGACCTTCGCGGTGAACTCCTCGAAGATCGTGTCCTCGACGTAGAGGCGTGAGCCCGCGGTGCAGGCTTGGCCGTGGTTGAAGAAGATCGCGTTCGCGGCGCCGGGCACCGCCAGGTCGAGATCGGCGTCGGCGAAGACCACGTTGGGGCTCTTGCCACCGAGTTCGAGCGAGACACGCTTGAGGTTGCCCGCCGCCGCCCGGACGATCTCCTTGCCCACCTCGGTGGAGCCGGTGAACGCGATCTTGTCGACCCGCTCGTCGCGCACCAGCGCGGCGCCGGCGTCGCCGAACCCGGTCACGACGTTCACCACGCCGTCCGGAAGCCCGGCGTCGGCAAGCAGCTCACCGAGCAGCAGCGCCGACAGCGGGGTCTGCTCGGCGGGCTTGAGCACGACAGTGTTACCCGTGGCCAGCGCCGGCGCGATCTTGAAGACCGCCATCAGGAGGGGAAAGTTCCAGGGCACGATCTGCCCGACCACGCCGACCGGCTCACGCAGCGTGTAGGCGTGGAAAACCCCGCCCGGCGCGAACGGCATCGACACCTGCGGCGTGCTGCCCTCGATCTTGGTCGCCCACCCCGCGTAGTACTCGAGGATCTCGACCGCCCAGGCGATGTCGACGTGCTCGGCGACCGACACCGACTTTCCGTTGTCCAGCGCCTCGATCTGGGCGAACTCGTCGGCCCGCGCGGCCAGGGCCTGAGCAACGCGCCACAGGAGCCGCTGCCGTTCCAGGGGCGTGAAGCGCCGCCAGGGCCCGTCGTCGAACGCGCGCCGGGCCGCGGTCACCGCGCGCGTGACGTCGGCGTCCTCCCCGTGGGCCACCTCCGCGAGCACCCGCCCGGTCGCCGGATCGTGCGTCGTGAACGTCCTGCCCGACACCGCCGCGACCCACTCACCGCCGATCAGCAGCCTCTTCGGTTCCCGTAGAAAGCTGTCCACCCGTGGATGGAGAACCGGCTGGGAGACAACAGTCATCGTTCCACCTCCGCCGTTGGAGCCAGAGCACGGTGTTCCGTGCTCATCCGGACAGGCACGATGCTGTCCGAGGCGGCGCCGGTGGAACCGTTCAAACTTTGCACACCGGCGGGACGCTCACACGCGGATCCGCAGCACCCTGATCCGGTTGTACAGCGTTCCGCGGCTGATGCCGAGGTCCTCGGCCGCGCGGGTCTTGTTCCCCTGGTTGCGTTCGAGCGCGGCCAGGATCGCGTCGTGCTCGGACCGTTCCCACGGAGTAAGGCGAGCCTTGGCGGGGGCGCCGCGGTACTCCCGCGGCAGGTCACCGGCGACGATGTCGCCCGTGCTGCGTTTGGCGGCGACCCGGCGTACGACGTGATCGAGCTCCCGCAGGTTGCCGGGCCAGTCCAGCTCCGCGAGGCACGCCAGGGCGGCGGGCGTGAACCGGGCGGACCCGCTCGTCGCCTCGGCGAGCATCGCCCGGGCCAGCGCCGGGATGTCCGCGCGCCGCTCGCGCAGGGGCGGCAGTTCCAGACGTCCGGGGCACCGGAAGGCGAGGTGCCGGTGCCGTGGACCGAGCCGATCCACCGGCGGCCCCGTGATCGCCGTCCAGATCCCCTGCGCGACGCACTCCCCGAGCGCCTGCACCACGGTGTCGTCGAGCAGTTCGACACCCTCGACGACGACCAGCGCGCCGGAGGCGGCGGCGCTGCGGACCCGGTGGAGCCAGGTGGACCCCTCGACCGGTTCATGGCCGCCGACGGTCACCACCTCGGCGCCGGTACCGGATGCCAGGCTGTGCGCCGTCCGGGTGCGCCCGGTTCCGGCTTCTCCCGCGATGAAGGTCGCCAGGCGCGCCGCGCGGTATCTCGCCAGTTCCCGGTCGAGGACGTCGCGCGCGGTGGCCTGCCTCCGGGGAACCACGGGATGCGACCGGTAGGCGGGGGTGAACCGGATCAGCACGTTTCCGTGCCCGCCCACGGGTTCGAGCGTCAGTCGCAACCGCATCCCGTGCGCCGTCTCGAAGACCACCTCGCGGGACTTCCCGTCCCACCGCGGCCCATGTGCCAGCTCCCGGAGTCGCTCGTGGTCGAGGGCGTCGAAGTGGTCCAGCGCCTGCTGGTTGGCGAGCACCACGCCGTCGTCGCCGAGCGCCAGAACCGCCCGTTCGCCACGCCTGGCCACGGCCCGGTTGAAGGCGTCGAGGAGACGTCGTTCGGAATCACGGGAGTCGGCCAGCAAGGCGCTTTCGATCTGCCGGACGGCCTGCCGCAGGAACGGGCCGAACAGCGGGTTCTCCCCACCTGCCGGCCCGGCGAGGTCGAGGACGCCTTCGAGCCGCCGCGTCGCGGGGTGCACTATCGGGTAGCCGTAGCAGCTGTAGCCGCGCAGCGACCGGGCGAAGTGCTCGCCGCCAATCACCGCCACGCCCCGGCGAAGCTCAAACGGTGTGGCGATGGCGTTGGTGCCGGTCGTGTCCTCGGTGAACCGCCTGCCCAGGACGACCCCGGTGTCGTCGAGGATGTCGGCCGTGCGCGAACTGATGCGTCCCCGGTGGACGATCCGGGCGGCGCTGTCGGCCAGGACGGTGAAGTAGGCCGTCTCGCCGAGTTCGGCGGCAACCTGGTCGAGCACGGGCAACGCGGCCCGCAACAGGCGGCTTCGCTGGTCGACGTCCACCGCGTCGAGCCGCTCGAGTGGCAGGTCGGGCCGTACCCCGGACCGCCAGGAGCGGCGCCACGAATCCCGGATCTCGGCTTCCGCCGCGCTCGGCAGCTCGCCGGCCACGGCGGTCGCCTCGAACCCGTCGACGCCCATGTCAACCCCCTTCCGCTGAAGCTGGCACACCTACGATATGGGCGTGGTCGCACCGGCGGTAGCCGATGCCGCCTCCGGGTGGCCTCCTCCGGCGGCCAGCCGGAGTTTCCGGTACCAGCCCGGGTGAACGCGGGCGCGAGAGTCGCGCATGTGGCCGGTGATCAGGTCGAGGTGGCTCTCCAGTGCGAAGTGTCCACTGTCGAGCAGGTGATCCCGGCGTCCGGCAGGTCGCCGCACCAGCAGCGTTGTCCGTCGCGCTGACGTCACCTCCTCGGCCCAGCGGGCAGACCTCTCCCAGCTCACCCGAAATGACCAGCACGCACACGAAACTCCCTACAGATCGAGGATCAGGCGGGGCGAGCGGGCGCGGGACACGCAGATCATCATGCATGAGCTCGCCTGGCGTTCCTGATCGGTCAACACCGAGTCGCGGTGGTCGGGGGCGCCGTCGAGGACCGGTGTCTCGCAGACCCCGCAGGTGCCTTCTTCGCAGTTGTAGACGACCGGAATCCCGGCCTCCTCGGCGACCGCGATGATCGAGCGGCCCGGCGGGATCGTGAGCGTCACGCCGGACTGCGCGAATTCCACGTCGAACTCGGTCGTCGGGCCGTCGAGCGCTCCCTCCGCCGGGGAGAACCTCTCCACGTGCAGTGTCCCCTTCGGCCAGGAGGCGCAGTGCGCTTCCACGGCCTTCAGCAGTGGCTCAGGGCCGCAGCAGTAGACAGCCGTGTCCGGGGTGGGCTCGGCGAGCAGGCTCGCCAAATCGAGCAGCCCGTACTCGTCCTGCGGACGCAGGGACACCCGCTCTCCCCCGGTTGCCACGAGTTCTTCGGTGAACGCCATCGATGCGGCGGTGCGCCCGCCGTAGAGCAGCGTCCAGTCCGCACCCGCGCGCCGCGCGGCCTCGATCATCGGGAGCATCGGCGTGATGCCTATTCCGCCGGCCACGAAGACGTAGCGCTTCGCCTCGATCTGCGCGAAGTTGTTGCGCGGCAGGCTCACCAGGATGGTGTCCCCCAACGTCAGTCCGTCGTGGACATACGCTGATCCACCGCGGCTGTCCGGCTCACGAAGGACCGCGACCTGGTAACGGTCGCGCTCGGTGGGTGAAGAGCACAGTGAGTACTGCCTGATCACCGGCGGTTCGCCCAGGTGCAGGTCGATGTGCGCCCCGGGCTGCCACGCCGGGAGCTCGCCACGGTCCGGCCGACCCAGCGTGAGCAGGACGACTCCGTCGGCCACGGTCTCCTTGCCGAGCACGACCGCTTCGAAGGTCTCGGGAATGGGCATGGCTTTCCTCATCTGGTGCGGCGGCGGTTCTCGCCGGTCTGCCGGTAGAACTCCAGGAGTTCGGGCCGGTCGACGGCGTCCTTCTGGACCGTTCCGGTGAAGCCCCGCAGGATGTTCTTGACCGGGACTTCCAGCTTCTTGCCTGTGCGGGTGTGCGGAATCCCCGGTGCCTCGATCACCTCGTCGGGGACGTGCCGCGGTGACACCCGGTCGCGCACCGCGGCCCGCACCGCGGCAGCGAGTTCCTCGTCGAGGTGCCGTCCGCCGGAGAGAGTGACGAACATCGGCATCCAGTAGCCCCCGTCGGGTTCCTCGATGCCGACCACCAGCGCCTCACCGACCTCGGGAAGGTCCTCGGCCGCCTGGCAGATGTCGGCGCTGCCCATGCGGATGCCGTGCCGGTTGAGCGTGGCGTCCGAGCGGCCGTGCACGATCACCGATCCGCGGCCGGTCACGGTCACCCAGTCGCCATGCCGCCACACCCCGGGGAATTCCTCGAAGTAGGCGCCGCGGTAGCGGCTGCCGTCCGGGTCGTTCCAGAAGCGGAGCGGCATCGACGGCATCGGTGAGGTGACGACCAGCTCCCCCACCGCGTCGGTCAGCGGCTTCCGGTCAGCAGACCAGGCCTGGAGATCGACCCCCAGACAGCGGACGGCGATCTCCCCGGCCCGGATGGGCACCGTGAGCGCGAAGCCGGCGAACCCGCTGACCACGTCCGTCCCGCCGGTGGTGGACCCGACCAGGACCTCCGGGCCGAGTTCCTCGGCCGCCCACTGGTGCAACGGGGCGGTGAGCACGGATCCAGTGCACCCGACCACCCGCAGGGCCGGGAGATCGAAGTCCGCGGCGGGGTGCAGCCCCGCGTCGCGAGAGGCGCTCAGATAGCCGGGGCTCAGCCCGAGGTGCGTGACCCCGCCACGCTCGGCGACCTGCCAGAGCGCGCGCACGGTCGGCGCGCCGTCGAAACAGTGGACGGTCGCTCCCCGGAGCAGCCCGCCCACCCGGAGGTTCCACATCATCCAGTTCAGCGTCGTGTACCAGAAGAACTGGTCCCCTGGCCGGACTTCCAGATGCAGGCTCAGGGTCTTGAGGTGCTCGACGACAACGCCGGCGTGGCTGTGCACGATGCCCTTCGGGGGGCCGGTCGTTCCCGAGGTGAACAGCACCCACAGCGGATGCTCCGCGGGTACCGGCACCGGCTCCACGCGTTGTGCGGGCGGAGAGACGGCCTGCGCCCACGTGAGGGTGGTCCCGTCCGTCGGGTGACCGTCGCCGACGAGCACGGTCGCACGCAGAGTCGGCAATCCCTCCCGCAGCTTCCGCACGTCGGTGGTGCGGTCGATCCACTGCCCCCGATGGTGGTGGCCCGAGGCGGCGATGAGGACAGCCGGGTCCAGCTGGGCGAGGCGGGCTCGGGCGGCGTCCCCGGCCAGGTCTGTGCCGCAGCCGGCCCAGACCGCCCCCACGCTCGCCGTGGCGAGGAAGGCCACGATCGCCTCGGGGCGGTCGGGCAAGTACCCGGCCACCCGGTCGCCCGCCCTGACCCCCAGCCCGGCGAGGGTGGCGGCGAGGCCGCTCACCTGCGCCTCCAGCTCCGCCCAGGTCAGGGTCTGGCTGATCCCGGTTTCGTCGTGACCCACGACCGCCGCGCCGGTGCGCGGGGTCCGGAACACCTGGGCGGCGTAGTTGAGGCGCCCGCCAGGGAACCAGCGAGTTTCCGGCATGGAGGCACCATCGGTGACCGCGTCAGGCGGGGTGTCCCAAGCCACTTCGCAGAACTCGGCCACGGCGCTCCAGAACTCGGCCGTGTCGTCGACCGACCACCGCCACAGCTCCTCGTAGGACGCGCCGGGTGGCGGGCCGCCCCGCCTCCCGGCGAAGCGGGCGAACGCGGTGATCGTCGCCTCGGCGGCCGCCTGGGCTGTCGGTGTCCAGACCTCGGCGCTCACGACGACCCCGCGGTGTTCCACGGGCGCGCACGTCGCCGCTGCCCCACCCGGGCCCTCGGCACGGCCACCGGTTCGGCCCCGGCGACGATCCGGTTCGACACCGAACCGATGCCCTCGGCGACCAGCGTCACGACGTCGCCCGGCCGCAGCGGCGGGGGCTCCTCGCTGTCCGTGTGGGCCCAGTATTCGAGCAGGCAGCCGGCTCCGCAGGTCCCCGAGGCGAGCACGTCACCGGGCACCAGCTCCGCGCCGCGCGAGGCGAACGCGACCATCTCCTCGAACGACCAGGACATGTTGGCCGAGTTGTCCCCGCCCGCGGGCAGCGCGGCGCCGTTGAGCTCCGCGTGCATCTCCAGCGCCAGCCGGCCGTCGCGGCGGTAGGGCGCGAGCTCGTCGGCGGTGACGATCCACGGCCCGAGGGTGTTGGCGAAGTCCTTTCCCTTCACCGGCCCCATGCCGACCGGGACCACCGGCGACATCAGGTCCCGCGCGGACCAGTCGTTGAACAGGGTGTACCCGGCTATGTGCTCGGCCGCCTGCTCCGGGCTCAAGTCCTTGCCGGGCTTACCGATGACGGCGGCCAGCTCCAGCTCGAAGTCCAGCAGCCGGCACCCCGGTGGCACCGCGACCGGGTCGTCGGGTCCCTTCACCGCGTTGGTGTTGGAGAAGTAGAACAGGGGCTGGTCGTACCAGGCGGGGTGGGGTGCCGGCGCGCCGAGCAGCTTCAGGCTGCCTTCCAGGTGCTCCTCGAAGGTGAGGAAGTCCCGCAGCGTCCTGGGCTGCACGGGCGCGAGCAGCCGCACCTCGGACAGTGGGCGTGGCTCGCCCTCCGTGGCGCGCTGGACGAGCTCCGTGCGCTGTGCCGGGGTCGCGGCGAGCAGCTCGCACATGTCGGTGTCCGCGGCGAGCGGCTGCACCTGGTCGCCGTCGACGATGCCCACCCTGGTCGTTCCCTCGATCTGGATTCGCGCGATCTTCATGCCTGCTCTCCGAGTTCGAATGCGGCGATCCGGCTGAACTGCTCCAGCCGGTCCGCGCGCGGCCTGTCCGGATCGAGCTCCTCGTAGACGTTGAGCACATTGGCCGCGATCCGTCCCTGCTCGGACATCGCCGCGAACCGGCCGAGGTCCATCGACGCGACGGCCTGCTCGACGCTGAGCCCTTCCTCGAACCGCTTGGTCGCTTCGACCTCAACGAATGCGAGGTAGTCCCGGACCAGCCGAACGCCGTCCTTGTCGGTGAGCGGGCCGTGCCCGGGCACGATCGCGGTGAGGTCGAGGTCGAGGATCCGGTCGCAGGCGGCGATGCACCGCGAGACCGGTCCCGCCCACACGAGCGGGGCACCACCGACGAAGACGATGTCCCCGGTGTAGACGACCTTCGCGTCCGGCACGTGCACCAGCACATCGCCGGGCGTGTGCGCCGGACCGACCTGAACGAGCCGCACCTCGCGCCCGCCGACGTCGAGGTCGAGCTCGCCGGCGAAGGTGCGGGTGGGCGGGATCGCGGTGATCCCGGACAGGTCGAAGCGGCCGCCGACCGAGTGGATGAACCGGCCGACGCGGTCCCGGCGGTTGTGCAGGGAGGCCATTTCGGACACCGCGCGCGGAGTCATCAGCTCCGCCGCGGCCTCCGACGCGACGATCTCCACGTCGGGCCCGGCGACCAGCTGGTTGCCGAACCAGTGGTCGCCGTCGGAGTGGGTGTTGACCAGGGTCCGGATCGGATGGCCAACGGTCAGCGGGCGGTAAGCGTCGAGCATCTCCGCGGTGTGCGGGAGGTCGTAGAGCGTGTCCACCAGGAGTGACACCCCCGCGCCGCGCACCAGCCCGGTGTTGCTCTCCCCCCAGCCGCCGTCGGGCAGCAGCCAGGCGTGGCAGCCGCCGCCCAGGTCGTGGGGTCCCTTCGAGTAGCCGCTCATCACGCCGCTCCCGGGGCCGGGACCAGCCGCACCGGCAACGAGTCGAACTTGCGCATGGTCTGGCTGGGGGAGCGCACCGGCTCGCCGGTGCGCTCGAACCGAAGCACCCGGCGAGTGAGCTCGGTCAGCATCGACGTGGCCTCCAGCCGCGCCAGCGGCGAACCGAGGCACAGGTGGATCGACGTCCCGAACGACAGGTGCGTGCGGGCGTTCTCCCGGGTCACGTCCAGCCGGTCGGGGTCGGGGAACTGCCGAGGATCGCGGTTCGCCGAGGCAAGTACGGCGCACACCGCGGCACCGGCCGGGATCGTGGTTCCGCCGATCTCGGTCTCGGCGCGCGTGCGGCGGTAGAAGACGCGGAAGGGAGCCTCGAAGCGCAGCAGCTCCTCGACCGCGTTCGGGATCAGGTCGGGCCGGGCGCGCAGCAGCTCCCACTGGTCGGGGTGCTCGATGAACGCGTCGATCGCGTTGCCCAGCATCGCGCCGGTCGAGTCGATGCCCGCCAGCCAGATGGAGGCGAGGGTCATCAGCCGTTCCGAGCCGTCGGCTTCGAGCCCCCCGTTCGCGCCTCCGGACTCGGTGATCAGCCGGCCGAAGCAGTGCGCCGGCAGGCCGGGAACGCCCACCTCGGTCAGCCAGTTCAGTGCTTCGATCAGCAGCTCGGAGTGGCGCGGGCTCGCCGCCGGTTCCTGCGCGCGGACGACCGCGTCGCTCCAGTCGGCCAGCGTCTGGGCGCTCGGCGGGGTGAGCCCGGTCAGCAGTTCCATGGCCTTGTCGGGCATCGGCTGGGCCACCGCCTGGACGGCGTCGATCTCGCCGAGCGCGACGGCTTTCTCGGCGATCGACTTCGCGGCGGCCTCGATCGCGGGCCGCAGCTGCTCGATCGGGCTCCTGGTGAACGCCGGCTGGACCGCCCGGCGGATGCGGGTGTGCACCGGCGGGTCGTTCTCGATCAGCGGATACCGTTCGAGCCGGTCGCCGACCCCCTCGTAGGTGACGCCGTCGCCGGAGACGAACTCCTTGTGGTTGCGCAGCACACCTGACGCCTCGGTGTAGCCGGGCACCAGCCAGATCTCACGCTCCGGCTCGAAGAGCACCGGTCCCAGCTCGCGCAGTTTCGCGTAGTGCGCGTACGGATCGAGCAGCGCTTCCGGGTGGTAGAGGTCGAGGTCGCTGGGCCGCATCGAGGACGTTATGTTGGACATGGTCACTCCCTTGTGACGAGTCGTTGCACTCGGGTGCAGTCGTTGTGCGAGGGATGTTTGCACTCGGGTGCAGGCGATGTCAAGCATCAGGAAGGGGCGAGGGCGGCGGTGACCGCAACCGAACAGGGCGCAGCGGGCCGGCGCGCTCCGGCCACCCGTGATCTGCTCTACGAGGCCGCGGCGGCCTTGTTCGTGGAACGTGGCTACGAGGACACCACGATGGCGGACATCGCCCAGCGGGCAGGCACCTCGCGCCGCACGGCGTTCAACCACTTCCCCAGCAAGGGCGACATCCCGATGTTGTGGACGCGGCGGATGGCGGACCGCGCCGTGGAGGTGATCACCGAGGCCACGGAGGAAGCGGTGCCGGAACGGGTCCGCGCCTACTTCCGGCTGATCAGCCGGATGGTGGAGGCGGAGCCCGAGCTGAGCAGGCAGATGATGCTCGGCTGGACCGCGGCGGGCGGCCCCATCCGCTACGAGTCACAGTTGCTGGCCGACCTGACACCTCTGCTCAGAAATGGCCAGGAACGCGGAGAAGTCGATCCTGGGGTGGACGTCGCCGAGGCGGCACGCACCCTCAGCGACGTCTACACGGGAGTGATCTTCCGCTGGGTACGGGACCCGGACACGTCCCGGACGCTGCAGACGGCGGCGGACAGCGCCATCGACCTCGTCCTGTCGGCCATCCGGGCGGGCGGCACGACGCCGAGCGCGCCGCGGTGAAGGCCGTGGAACAGATCCAGCCCGCCCTGCTCCGCAGTCCGGGCCCATAGCGACAGCGCGAGTGAGGCTGCGATCTTCAGGCTCCGCGTCGCCGCGCTCCAGCTCGTCGGCAGCACGGCACGAGCACGAGACCTGGAGAAGGCGCTCCAGCTGGCGCAGGTTGTGCCCGAGGCACGCGGAGAAGTGCCGGCCTTCTGGGAAGCCGGACACCGGCTGCGCCTGGCCGCCACCTCGCTCCAGCTCCACCAGGATCGGGCAGGCGCTGCGCTACCTCGCCGAGGCTCGCGACCTCGCGCCGGACTGGATGCGGACGCAGCGGTTCGGCGGGGCCGTCATGGCGCGGCTCGTGAAGCGTGCGCCCCGACGCCTCGGCCCGAGCTCACCAGGCTCGCAGCGCACTTCGGAGTGGTCGCGGCCGAGCCCCTGACAGGAACGCACCGGCCCGACCGCTGGTGGACTTCCTGTCCGCTGGCAGGTCGGTCTACTCGTCGCGTGTCCCGTCGTAGGCGACACGTAAGCGCACCCGGCCGTCGTCGCTGACCGTGAGGTGGATCCCGTCGCGGACCGCTGCCCACCAGGCCGAACACGCCCGTCCGCCTACGCCGGCAGGCAGAAGAACAGCGTCGCGACCGTGCTAGTGGTGAGCGCTCGTACCACTACTACCGGCCAGTGGCCCGTCCTCGCCCACGGTGCCTGGTCGCGCGGGTAGGCCACCATGACGTCCGGCTCGACGATCATTCGCCCCGCAGGCGGCTACGCCCGCAGCTCGTCGGCGACGGCCGCGGTCAGCACGACTCCCCCGCCTTCGCCTGTGCGCGAAACCGTTGCAGCGCTTCGGTGAGCGCGTCACGGTAGGCGGCGACGTTGCCGGGCTTGATGTCCTCGTAGCCGCGGACGGCGTCCGGCAGGTTCGCGATTTCCACGGCCACGTCGTGGTTTTCCGGACACAGCGAGTGTCTCAGGTCGGCCGACACCCTCGGTACCCAGCGACCGACGCCTGCTCGGCGCGCCGCACCGAGGCGCGGCCGAACGGGTCGAATGGCGTGCCGCGCAGCCGCGGGGCCCGGCTCATGCGCGAGACCGGCATACAGGGTCTCTACCGACGTCGGCGCCGTGGCTGCACCGTCCGCAACCCAGGTGACGCCCCATGCACCCGTCATGCCGGTCGGCGGGGCCGGCGGTCGACGTTGAGGTGGCCGGTCAGCCGTTCCCAGTTGCCGGATCCTATGGCGGCCTTCTCCTCGTCGGTGAAGGGTGCGTTCTCGAGGAACGACCTGGCGATGCCGCCGCTGGTGTCCAGGTAGGGGAAGCCGCCGGGCCGGGTGCCGAAGGTGTACGGGTAGTCGGTCGAGTAGAGCATGCGGTCGGTTCCGACGACCTCGGCGGTCCAGCGCAGGTAGCGTTCGCTGACCGTACCGCTGCCGGCCACCCAGAAGTTCTGACGGAAGTAGTCGGCCAACGGCCGCTGCAACCTGGCCATCTCCCGCAGGAAGCCGACGTGGTCGAGGTAGAACAGCACGACCTCGCCCCAGTGCCCGGCGATCACTTGCAGCCCGGGGTGACGGTCGAACACCCCGGAGAAGATAATCCGCAGGTACTGCACACCCAGGTCGTAGTACCAGCCGAGCCCGGCGGTCGCCAATGCCGCCCCCACCCCGTTGGGCAGTCCCGAGTAATACGCCGCTTGGACCGCACGCACCGGCGCCTGGGGGTGGAAGTGCAAGGGGACGTGAAGTCGTTCGGCGGCTCCGTAGAGGTCGTCGAACTGCGGCGCGTCGGCCAGTGCGTCGCCGGTGCGGCCATACAGCATCGCACCGCGGAAGCCGAGTCCGGTGACCGCGCGCTCCAACTCTTCGACGGCGGCTTCGGGCGAGGACGTCGGGATGGCGGCGAATGCCTGGAACCGCGAGGGATTGGCGTCGACGATCGCGGCGAGCGCGTCATTGGCCTCGCGCGCGACGCGCACGGCATCGGCCGGCGGGAGGTTCTGCACCCCCGGAGTGGCCAGGGACAGCACCGCGACGTCGATGCCCTGCTCGTCCATGTCGGCCAAGCGTTCATCGCCGACATCGCACAGCCTTCGCGTGACCGGGTGGTCGTCGGGGTAGACGTTCGGCCGGACTCCCGCCGCCGCCCACGCGTCGAGCAGAACGGGCAGGACCACGTGTTCCTCAAGGCCGACGATACGCAGCTTGTCGCTCATGTCAGCAGCTCCTCAACTGGTGTTTCCAACGATACTCGAATCATGGTATCACCGGAAACATCAGTGGAAGCAAGTACTCGATATCATTGACACATGGTTGATGGATCGGAGGACGCACAGGTCGCGGCACGCGAGGTGTCCCGACAGCGGCTTGTCGAGGTGGCGGCGGACCTGCTCGCGCGCGAGGGACGCGAGGCGGTCACCACCAGGGCGGTCGCGGCCGCCGCCGGGGTACAGGCCCCAGCGATCTACCGCCTGTTCGGCGACAAGGACGGGCTGCTCGACGCGGTGGCCGAACACGGCTACGCCACCTTCCTCGCGGCCAAACACGCCGACGCCCGTCCGGAGGATCCCGTCGAGGACCTGCGCACGGGCTGGGACCTCGCCGTCGAGTTCGGGCTCGCCAATCCCGAGCTGTACACGCTGATGTACGGCGAACCCAGGCGCGGCACGGACTCGGCCGCCTTCCGAGCCGGCATGGAGATCCTGCTCGATCGCATCCACCGCCTCGCCAGCAGCGGCCTGCTGCGCGTCGGCGAGGAACTCGCTGCCTCTCTCATCCACGCGACCGCCCGCGGAGCAGTGCTCACCTGGCTATCGCTCCCCGGCGATCAACGCGACCCCGCCCTCCTGACCGCCCTCCGGGAAGCGATGATCACCGCCGTCACCCTCGAGGAACCCGCCGTACGCGACGCAAGCCCCGCCTCTGCCGCCCGGGCGCTGCGTGCCCTTCTGCCCGAACAGACAACGCTCAGCAGTGCGGAGCAACACCTGCTGAGTGAGTGGCTCGACCGCCTGACCGCCGACCACCACAAGGACCGCTGACCCGGCCTCCACGGCCCGCGCGTTTCCGGCGGGGAAGTCCGGCGCAGGACCACAGGACCAAGAGACACGCTTCACAGCATTCATCGCCCGCCTGCCGCGCCATGTCGCTTGTCGCCGCGCCCAGGTGCCCGATCGGTTAGTGCACCTGAACCGCCAGCTGCGTCAGGTCGAACAGCCGGTCAAGCGGCGCGGCCGGCGCGCGATGAAAGTCGACTGCCAGATGCGGTGCCGCACCGAGGAGATCGGCCCGGCTGACACGGGGTGGCCACAAGCTCGCCGATCTCACTCGCGAACAGGACGTCGGCGCTGTTCAGCTCCCGGCCTACGTCGCGAGTGAGTCGATCATGGCGTACACCTCGGCGAACGTCAGCAGACTCGGCGCCGGGGCCCCGTCCAACTCGGCCCGTGCGGCTGCTCGCTGCGCCTGCGACTCGGTGATCGCCTCAACCAGCGCCGCCGGATCAACTCCTGCCTCGATCGTTGATCGCAGCCGCCGCAGCTTCGCCTCCGCCGCCTCCGAGCGATGCCGAGCGGCATCATGCGCTCCCGTCTCGTTCTTCCCCTGAGAGGCCACCAGCGTTTCGACTGTCCGGTCCCGGTTCCAAGGCGGACGAGCCGGAACCGAACGGTTCGTGCTGACCTTCAAATCCGAGCTCGCCGACCGCATGTTGATCCTGAGCCAGCGCCATCTGGACGTCGTGCTCGCCGAGTACGTCCGGCATTTCAACCGTCGACGGCCTCATCGTTCCCGAGAGCTTCGCCCGCCTCGGCTGACCCGCCCTGTGGCGAACCTCAGCCCCAGCTGATCAGGCGACATCGGCTCCTTGGCGGCCTGATGATCGAGTACGAGCGAGCCGCGTAAAGCTGCTGGTCAGCGCTGGTAGCTGGCGTATTCCGGCCGTAACCTGTCAGACCTGTTCCAGCTCGGTCTTGACAGAGGTCGCGGCGCGGATGAAGGCGGCGACCTGGCGAGAGGTTGACTCCCGGTGCCAGGCGATCACGAGGGTGGCCGGCTCGGCGTCGAGGACAGGACGGCTGACCGTACCGGGTGGCAGACGATCACGGATCGATTCCGGGAGCACCGCGACCATCCGCCCGAGCCGGACAAGCTGCAGCAGTTGGTCGGTGTCGGTGACGAGGTGGCCGGTCACCTCGGGGCGAGACTCCGGCCATCGGGGCTGGGTTCCGCCGCGCAGGTCGGCCATCGACACCTCGGTGCGGGCGGTCAGGGGGTGGCCATCCGGAAGCACCACGACCTGGCCTTCGACGTGGAGGTCGTCGCTGTCCAGGCCGCTCAGATCGTTCTGCGGCCGGTGCAGCAGGGCGAGGTCGGCGCGGCCGTCGCGCACCATCGCGGCGCGTTCGCCGACACTGAAGACGAGATCGACCGGAACGGCGTCGGGGGTGGCAGCGTAGCGGTCCAGGATCGGCTGCAACAGGTCGGCGTCGCTGCCGGGTTTGAGCGCCAGGACCAGCCGCGGAGTGGTTTCCGCCGCCCTTCGCGCACGGCGCACCGCGGCGGCCACCGCATCCAGTGCGACACGTCCCTCGGCCAAGAACACCTCCCCGGCCGCCGTGAGCTGCACCCCGCGACTGGTGCGGTCCAGCAGAGTGAGGCCCATCCGTTGTTCGAGCAGGCGGATCGCCCGGGACAGGGGTGGCTGTGCGATGCCCAGCCGCTGGGCAGCCCGCCCGAAGTGCAGTTCCTCGGCGACCGCGATGAAGTAGCGCAGTTCCCGGGTCTGGACGTCCATACAAGGAGGGTATCGAGCGAGATCAGTCCGGTCCTGGCCTAGGGGAACGACGGGTGATTCGCTGATCGTATGAGTGATGACGCAACGATTGCCCTGGTGACGGGGGCGAACAAGGGGATCGGGCGGGCCGTCGCTGGCCAGCTCGCGAGGCTCGGGATGACGGTGGTAGTTGGTGCCCGAGACCTGGAGAAGGGCGCCGAGGCGGTGGCCGAGATCAGCGCGGCGGGTGGTATCGCGCACCCGATCGGCCTCGACGTGACGGACCAACGCGGGGTGAGCGCGGCGGCCGAGCAGATCGCCGAGCGGTTCGGCCGTCTGGACGTCCTGGTCAACAACGCCGGCATCGCCGGCGACCTCGGGACGCAGGCGCCGGGCTCCGCACACCTCGATGGGGTGCGGGCGGTGTTCGAGACGAACCTGTTCGGTGTCGTCACCGTGATCGAGGCGATGCTCCCGCTGCTGCGCCGTTCGTCCGCGGCACGGATTGTGAACGTCTCCAGCGGCACCTCGTCGATGACGTGGACGACCGATGCCACCCACTACCTGAGTCGGATGCCGGGTTCGCTGGGCTATCCGGTGTCGAAGGCGGCACTGAACATGCTCACGGTGCAGTACGCAAAAGCACTGTCACGCGAAGGGATCCTGGTGAACGCGGTCGCGCCTGGTGCGTGTGACACGGACTTCGCCAAGGGCCTGCCGTTCCAGTTGACTCGGACCGCAGCCGAGGGCGCTGCGATCGTGGTGCGGCTGGCCACGCTCGGGCGAGAGTGTCCCACAGGCGGCTTCTTCGACGACAACGGCAGGGTGCCTTGGTGAGGGGGCCGGAAGGCAGGACGACGGGTGCGCTGAGGGACAGGGCAGCGCTGGTCACCGGTGGCTCACGCGGAATCGGCGCGGCGGTCGTGCGACGGCTCGCATCGACGGGGCAGCGGTGGCCATCGACTACCGGCCCCAGGCCGACGCGGCGAACGGCTCACTGCCGAGATCAACACCGCTGGTGACAACGCGATCACCTGTCGTCTCGACCTTGAAGGTGCGTGGGCTGATGCCCTCGGCCCGACCCCGGCCATGATGTTGGCGACGGTCTTCGCCGTGACCACCTCGCCCTGGTCACGCGGTTCGGCGGTGATGCGCGGCGACCCGTAGGTGCCGTGCGAGTCCCGGTGCGCCTGGGTGATCTTCACCTCCAGGTCGGCGCGGCGTTGCAGCAGCCGCGCCATGCGCAGCACCGAGAAGCGTGTGCGCTTCGGTGAGGTGGCGCCGGCGCTCCCGGCGAACTCGTCGGGACCGGCGTATTGCCCATCAAAGCGAACCGGCGTGACGCTGTGCAGGTGCTCCCCGCAGGCTCGTCCGAAGCTCTGTTCGTATTCCAGGGTGGGAGACCAGGTGCAGGCCGAGCCGGCGGTAGGCCTCCGCTTTGTCCGCCGGGTCGGCGTTGATCAGTGTCTGTCGGACGTCGCGGGTAGCCGACTTTTTCGGCGGAGCGCGGGTCGTTGCGCAGCACCCGCGATTCCCGGCTGGCGTCCACCCTCGCTATCCGCGCGACGTCGGCTGGCGCGGCACCTCCTCGGTCGTGTCGCCTCCCGTCGAGCCGGCTACCTCACCGACAGCGCCTTCGAGAGCGTATCCACGGCCGGGACGCGTTCAGCCCGCTGCGACAAGAGCGCGGAGCCGAACAGCAGCGCGGCGATGAGGATCGACACCGCGGTGATGGCGGCGGTCGATCCGTATGTGCCGGCAGCGGTGTAGAAGAGACCGCCGACGATCGCGACCGACAAGGCGGCGCTGATCTGCAGGGTCGCGTTCACCAGGCCGCTGGCCAGTCCCGCGAACGCGCGCGGGATGTGGGTGACCGTGAGGCGGATCAGCGCGGGCAGAGCGAGCCCTTGGCCGAAGCCGATGAGCGCCAAGGGTGCGGCGGTCCACGCCGTGTGCTCGAATGCGGCGGCGAGCCCGGCGAAGGCGAGGAAGCCGATGGTCTCCAGGCACAGGCCGAGCGCGGCGATCCGGCGCCCCATCACCCGCACGAGGTACGGCACGGTCAGCGGGCCGATGAGGAAACCGATGCCCAGCGGGAGGATGTCCAGGCTCGCCTGCAACGGCGTGCGACCGACCGTCTGCTCGTGTTCGGAAAAGATGAGGAAGAACGCGGCGATCGAGTAGAACAGGGCGACCGCCACGAGCGCGATCCGCACTCCGGGCGCGGTGACCGCTCCGGGTGGCACCAGGGGCATCACACGACCACCGCGCCGGTCGCCGCCGAGCGAGGACTCGTAACGCCAAAACTTGCGCAGCAGGATGACGGCGGCGACGACCAGGACGAAGCACCACCAAGGCCAGTCCAGCGCGCGCCCCTCGACCAAGGGGATGACGATCCCGGCAAGACCTCCGAAGAGCAGGACGGCGCCGACCCAGTCGAGTCTTTCCACGCCCCGGGTGTGCCGGTCGCGCAGGAACAGGCTGCCCAGCAGAGCCAGCGCCGCGACGGGCAGGTTGATGAGGAAGATCGCTCGCCAGCCCAGCCCCCAGACATCGGCGGTGACGAGGAGGCCGCCAAGGGACTGGCCGATGACCGCGGCGAGGCCAAGGGTCGCACCGTGGAAGCCGAGGGCGATCGTCTGGTCACGGCCGTCGAGGCTCGCGCGGATGAGGGCCAGCGACTGCGGCGCCATCAGCGCGGCCGTCAGACCTTGCAGGATGCGCCCGGCGAGGAGCAGCCAGGGCGCGCCGGCCGAACCGCAGATCAGCGAGGCCAGGACGAACCCGACGATTCCGATGAGGAAAGCGCGCCGCCGCCCGTACAGATCGCCGAGCCGGCCGCCGAGGGTGAGCGTCACGGCATAGGTGGCGGCGTAACCGGCCACGATCTGCTGGCCCAGGATGTCACCGCCACCGAGGTCGTCTTGAATCGACGGGATGGCGAGGTTGACGATGAAGAAGTCCAGAGGCGGCAGCAGCGTGCCGGCCAGCAGTGTGACCACGCCTACCCAAGTCCGGGCCGGCGTTTTCGGTGTTGAACTCACTGCTTGGTCCCGCTTTCGGCAACGTTGGACGAGACACCGCGGAGCCGGGTTCCTCGGTAGATCACGAAGACGGTTTCCATGAATTCCCTTTCCGGTTCTTATCCCCGCGGCCAGGCAGGCGGGCCCACGAAATCGAGCAGCGAAAGACAGGAGATTGGGGTTGCTCCGGCGGAGCGAGGTGTCCGCGACCTTGGCCGTGCCGGAACAGGCAGGCCGACGTCGGAGTGGTGCAGCATCCAGGACAGTGCCACATTGGACGGTGGCGCGTCGTGCGCCGCGGCGATGGGGCGCGCCGGCTGCCCGGCGGTGACGGAAGTCCACGGGATGAACCCGATGTCGTGCCGAGTGCAGTAGACCAGGACGTCGGCGGAGCTTCGGTCAGCGGTTGTACCGGTTCAGGACCGTGGCGAGGTCGGTGATCAGCCGCGCCTGCTGCCGGAGGTACTCGGGGCGACCGGCCGGTCTTCGGGCTCGCCCCGGAATCCGAGCCCGGTCAGCCGCATGGCGCCGAAGCCCAGGCGACCGACCTTCTTCCCGGTGATCCCGTAGGTGCCCACGCTGTCCGCGGCACAGGCGGTCATGATCGGGTGTCACCGTTCTCCAGGACCTCGTCCTGGTCGGCGTTGTCGGCGGTGGCTGCCTGCTCGGCCAGACGGCGCAGGAGGACCAGCCCGTCGTGGCTCGCGCTACCGGGTTCGGCGCTGTAAACGGACAGGTGCTGCCCGGGCGCGCTGGCGACGGCCAGCGTCTCGAAGTGCAGCCTCAGCTCCCCCACCTGTGGATGCAGGAAATGCTTCACCTCGCGGGTCCGCGGACGCACTTCGTAGCGGGCCCACAGGTTCGCGAACGCCGGGCTGCGCAAGGTCAGTTCGCCGACGACCCGCTCGATGTGCTCGTCCGCGGGGAACTGCGACGACGATGCCCGCAGGTTGCTCACCGCCAGCCGCGACGCCGCGTCCCAGTCGCCGTAAAAGGACCTCGCGTACGGGTCGAGGAAGATCATGCGCAGCAAGTTGTCGTACCGGGCGAACCCGCGGTAGAGCTCCCTGGCCATGGCGTTGGCGGCGAGGATGTCCTGCGCCGCGCCGACCAGGAAAGCGGGCACGTCCGGCATGCCGTCCATCAGCCGGACGAGTTCCGGAGCGACCGTCAGCGAGGTGACTGAACTCGCCCCGAACACCGGAAGGGCGAGCCGGAACAGGTGCGCCGCGGCGGCGTCATCCAGTCGCAGCGCGCTGGCGATCGACCGCAGCACCTGGTCGGACGGATGCCGTTCCCGGCCCTGCTCGAGCCGGATGTAGTAGTCCGTGCTCACGCCGGCGAGCAACGCCACTTCGTCGCGCCGGAGCCCCGGGACCCGCCGCGGGCCGTCGTCGGGCAGACCGACCTCCTGCGCCCGGAGGAGCGCCCGTCGAGCACGCAGGTAGTCACCGAGCTTGTTCTCACTGTCCACGCCGCCGACAGTAATGTCGGCCGGCTCCCGGAGCGTGGGTGCAGCACACCCATGCAGGCCTGGCCGGCGCTCCGGCATCGCGGCGGTCAATCCTGCTGCTCCGTCGGCCGGACCAGGACATCGTTAACGGCGACGCGGCGAGGCCTGGTCACGATGAAGCCGACCGTCAACACGGGATTTCGCCGGAGCTGGGCCGAACGCGAGCGGCCCGGGACGATCGCCGACTACGACGCTCTCGCCGCCCGGCTCGACCGCATCGGGCGCGATGCTCGGCGGCCGACCGAGCCGGAGGAAGTGGCGGCCGCGATCATCGCGCTGGTCGGCCTGCCGCAACCGCCATTGCGGCTCACCGTCGGCAGCGACGCCTCGGCCGGAATCCGCGCCGCCCGGATCCGCCAGCTGGCCGACTTGGAGACCCGATGGATCGCCTGACCGGCAAGACCGCGTTGATCACCGGCGGCAGCGAGGGAATCGGCCTCGCCATCGCCACCGCGTTCGCGCGGGAAGGGGCGAACCTCGTGCTTCTCGCGCGCGACAGCCGCAAGCTCGACGCCGTGACATTGCCGAACACGCGCACCGTCGCCGTCGACCTCAACGACGAGGACGCGCTCGTCGCCGCTGCCGGATCCCTGGACGTCGACGTGCTCGTGAACAACGCCGGTGTCTCGCACATGCCGCCGCTGTCCGAACTCACCAAGCCCCAGTTCGACGCGATGGTGCACCTGAACCTGCGCGTACCGGTGCTGCTGACCCAGTTGCTGCGCGAGCGGCTGAGCGTGATCGTGAACATCTCCAGTTACTGGGCGGACAAAATGGTCGCCGGGCGCCCCTCTTCGGTCTATTCGGCCACCCGCGGCGCGCTCAACTCGCTCACCAAGGCGCTGGCCAACGAACTCGGTCCGCGTGTCCGGGTCAACGCCATCGCGCCCGGCTCGATCCGCACGCCGACGTTCGAACGCGCCTACCTCGCGCGGATGACCCCGGACCAGCGCGCGGATTACGAGCACTACGTCCACGACGCGTATCCGGCCCAGCGGATCGGCGAACCCGAGGACGTGGCCGAAGCCGCCGTTTACCTCGCCTCGGACGACGCCCGGTGGGTGACCGGCACAGTGCTGCACGTCGACGGTGGATTGACGATCAGATAGGACCCACGCGGCGAGACCGTCCGAAGTGGATCGGTCCCGACAGTCCTTCGCGCTTCGCTGCCGTCAGCCCGAACCCGGGTCCGATGTGGTCGCGGCCCGATCGAGGCGGTCGCGGAGCTCGCGCAGCACCGGGACCAGCTCCGGCGGATCCAGCACCTCGAAGTCGAACCCCTTCACCGCCACGTGCACCGCCAGCTCGCGCAGCGAGTTCGCGCCGGCCGTGAACAGGCACGTGCGCGCGTTCACGGCCTCCAGCCGTCCCGCACCGGGCGACGTGCGCGGTGCCACCGCCTCCAACGGGGCGTGGAAGAGGACACGGGCCTGGTAGGCGTACGGCGCCGAGGTGATCCCGTGCGAGACGTAGGCGGCCGTGTTCTCCTCGGGCGGCGGGCGTGGCGTGAACCGCGCGCCCGGCGGTCCGAGTGGCCCCTCGATGCGGTCGACCCGGAAGGTGCGCCAGTCGTCCTTGGCCACGTCCCACGCCACCAGGTACCACCGGCGCGGGGTGTGCACCAGCCGGTGCGGCTCGACCTCGCGTGCGGTGAGGCCGTCGCGCCCGCGGTAGCGCAGGCGTACGCGGCGCCGGTCGCGGCACGCGGCGGCGATCGCGGCCAGCACCTCGGCACTGACCGCCGGATCGGCCGCCCCGGGCAGCGCCACGGTCGCCGCGCGGAACGCCTCCATCCGGTGCCGCAGCCGGGCGGGCAGGAGCTGCTGGAGCTTGGCCAGCGCCTGCACCGCGCCCTCCTCCAGGCCGGCGACGCTGCCCGTCGCGGCCATCCGCAGGCTGATCGCCACCGCCACGGCCTCCTCGTCGTCGAGCAGCAGCGGCGGCAACGCGGCCCCCACCCCCAGCCGGTACCCGCCGGCCACACCCGGCGTGGCCTCCACCGGATAACCCAGCTCGCGCAGCCGTTCCACGTCGCGCCGCACGGTGCGCAGGCCGATCTTCAGCCGGCCGGCGATTTCGGCACCGGTCCAGTCCGTACGCGCCTGCAGGAGCGACAGCAGCCGCAGCAGCCGCGCGGAGGTTTCCAACATGGGCACCATTGTGGCCGTGATCGGTGCCGGAACCTGTCACCAATCGCCAATACCGTCCCGGACATGACGAACGAGATCCAGCCCTACCGCGTCGAGATCCTCAAGGCCGACCTCAACGACCTGCACGAGCGGCTGCACCGCACCCGGTGGGCCCCCGAACTGCCCGGCACCGGATGGGAGCGCGGCGTGCCGACCGGCTACCTGCGGGAGCTCGCCACCTACTGGGCCGACGGCTTCGACTGGTACGCCCAAGAGGCGACGCTCAACACCTACCCGCAGTTCACCACCACCGTGGACGGCGCGCAGGTGCACTTCCTGCACGTGCGCTCCCCCGAGGCGGGCGCCACCCCGCTCCTGCTGCTGCACGGCTGGCCCGGCTCGGTCGTGGAGTTCCTCGACCTCATCGGCCCGCTCACCGACCCCCTGGCCCACGGCGGCGAGGCCGCCGACGCCTTCCACCTGGTGATCCCATCGCTGCCGGGATACGGCTTCTCCGGCCCGCTGCCCGCCACCGGCTGGACCGACGGCCGCACCGCCGCGGCGCTGGCGGAGCTGATGTCCCGGCTCGGCTACGACCGGTACGGCGTGCAGGGAGGCGACGTCAGCGCGTTCATCGCTCCGCTCGTGGGACGCGCCGCGGCGGACAACGTCATCGGCGTGCACGTCAACGGCCTGCTCACGTTCCCCGGCGGCGACCCGGAGATCATGGGTTCGCTGAGCGAGACCGAGCGCGGGCGGCTGGCCGGGATGCAGGAGTGGCAGGAGAAGCTGGGCGCGTACATGCAACTGCAGGGCACGCGCCCGCAGACGATCGCGGCGGCGCTGCACGACTCCCCCGCCGGACAGCTCGCCTGGATCGTGGAGAAGTTCAAGGACTGGACGGACCCGGCGGCCGAGCTCCCCGAGGACGCGGTGGACCGGGACCGGATCCTCACCAACGTGAGCATCTACTGGTTCACCGGCACCGCGGGCTCGGCGGCGCACACCTACTACGAGCGGTTCAACGACTTCACCATGTGGGCGCCGAAGGAGCGCGGGACGGTGCCGACCGCCGTCGCGGTGTTCCCCACCGACTTCTCGGTCCGCCCCCTGGCCGACCAGGCGCACAACGTGGTGCGCTGGTCGGAGTTCGAGCGCGGCGGCCACTTCGCGGCTCTGGAGACGCCCGACCTGATGATCTCCGACCTCCGGGAGTTCTTCCGGAGCCTGGCCTGACCGGACGGCAGAGGTCCGCGCCGTGCACCCCGCGCGGCGGCCGGCCTGCCTCGGTGAAGCGGAACGACTCACCAGTATCACGATGAGGTGCGCGGCCCCGGCAGAGCACGTCGGCGGCCGCGCACCGCGATTCAGCTTCAGCCGTCGGACCGCGCCACCGGCGGCGGTGCTCCTTCACGGCGCGTTCCACTTCCTTCAGCTCGCCCTCGACACCGGACGCTCCACTTCGGACGCGCTGGCCGAGCTGGAGCGGATGGCCGCCTTCGCCGCCGTCCACGACATCGAGCTCGCCACCTACGTCATCTTCGCCTGGGGCGGCCCCAACGGGCCCGCGCGTGACGGATGTCGTTGTCGCCGGAGCCGGCCTGTCCGGGCTGTCCGCCGCGATCGCCCGCGCGTGAGGTCGGTGCGCGGGTCGTGCTGCTCGAGAAGGACGGCCGCGAGGACGTCGGCGGGAACGCCGCCGTCTCCGGAGGGCTGTTCCTGTTCCGCTACGACGGCCCGGAAGACCTCACGTCCATCACGAAGGACGTCGAGCCCGGGCTGCAACACGACCGGATCGAGGCCCCGCCCTACACCGCCGAGGCCTACACCGCCGAACTCATGGCGATGAGCGGCGGCCGCGCCGACCCGGCGCTGGTCGGCACCCTCGCACAGCGGTCCTTGGACACGGTGCGCTGACTGGCCGCCCGGGGCGCGCGGTTCGTGTTCAACCGGACGCTCGGCGCGCAGGTGCGCGACGGTGTGCTGCACGTGCCGCCCGGGCAGGTCCTGACCTGCGCAGGTGCGGGGATGTCACGTGGTTTCGCCGTGATCGAGCCGCTGCTACGGCACGCCGAGCGCATCGGCGTCGAGATCCGCTGGTCCACGCCGCTCGCCGGCCTCGTCCGGGATGGCGGCCGGGTGACGGGCGCGGTGACCGGCGCGGGTGTGGTGCCCGGTGCCGTGGTGGTCGCCACCGGCGGGTTCCAGGCCTCCCCGCAGCTCCGCCTTCGCCACCTGGGGCCGGACTGGGCGAGCGCGCGGCTGCGCGGCACCCGCCTGGCCACCGGGGACGGCATCACCGCCGCGATCCAGGCGGGTGCGACGCCGGCGGGTGACTGGTCGCGGTGCCATTCGGCCGCGGTCGACCTGTCGATGCCCTCGCCCGGCAGCAGTGCCGCGCCGCCACCGTTCCCGCTGCACGCGTTCTGGCTCGGCGTGCTCGTCAACACCGGCGGTGAACGGTTCGGAGGAAGGAGCGTTCGTCATTCCACCGGGACGTAGTCATCGCCCGTCCGAGCGGCGGCGAGATCGGCGCACGTGGACACGCTGGCCAGGAAACGACCTTGGACGACGCGAACACAGGAGCCGTTCGAAGGAAAGACGAGCACGAACTTTGATCCGTCATTCCCGCGGAGAACGGCTTTAGCTCTCAGGTTGGCAAGAAATTCGATGATATCGCACTCGATTTCCTCCGCGAATTCGCGTTGATCGTCCAGCGATATGTCGTACAGGTCGGTGTCGATGTCGTAGGTGGCAGACCTGCCGGCAAGTGGATCCCGCGCCTCGAACGTCAATCCGAGCCAGCTTCGCGGCTCGACGACCAGGGTGGCCTCCCACGTCGATCCCGCGAGCCGCCACTTCGAACCGCCGCCGGCCTCCTCGGTGACGACCACCGTCCACGTGGTGGCCACCTGAAGCTCGCGGAGGAAGTTGAGGAGCCGATCGCCCACTTCGAATGTCACGTACGCGCCATTTCTTGTGATAGCTCTTGCGGAACCTCCGCCATTCTAGATGGACGTGGATCGGATTCACGGCCTTCCGGCTGAGGGCGCGATCCTCTCGACCGACGCTGCCGCCCTGGCGCCTCACCTTGCCAACAACCTCCACTGCTGCGCCGACGAACTTCATCGCGCCGATGGTCAAAACGCCGGCTGCGGTACCCGGTCGCCATCTTCGGGCTGGTGGACGGCGGGTGCTGGTGCTTCCACTGCAGGCTGCAGGAACAGCCTCGCGCGCCCTTCGTCGCGGGCAGGCAGGGTCACACTCCTGGGCCGCGCCTGGCCGCGGCCCCGCGCCGGGGGCAGGATGGCGCCGTGAGCGAGCCCTCCTTCACCCTCGTCCAGTTGCGGTACTTCGAGGCCGCCGCGCGGCACCTGAGCATGACGGCGGCCTCGCGGGAGTTGCTCGTTTCGCAGTCGGCCGTGTCGACCGCGATCGCGCAGCTGGAACGCGAACTCGGGGTCCAGCTGCTGCTGCGCCACCACGCCCGCGGGCTCAGCCTCACCACCGCCGGGCAGGCGTTCCACCAGCGCGTCCTGGACTTCCTCGCCCACGGCGCCGAGCTGGTCGAGACCGCCCGGCAGGCCGGGACCGAGCTGGTCGGGCCACTGACGGTCGGCTGCTTCACCACGCTCGCGCCGTTCCGGCTGCCCGGGTTGCTGGCCGAGTTCGAGGACCGCCACCCGCAGGTCCGCGTGCAGCTGCGGGAGGGCGAGCACTCGGCGCTCAAGGCGGCCCTGCGCAGCGGCGAATGCGAGGTGGCGCTGCTCTACGGCTACGACCTCGACGACGACATCGACCGCGTGGTCGTCGACACCGCGCCGCCCTACGTGCTCGTCTCCCCCGGGCACCGGCTCGCCACCCGCGGGAAGGTCGCGCTCGCCGACCTCGACGGCGAGCCGATGGTGCTGCTGGACCTGCCGCACAGCCGCGAGTACCTGCAGTCGGTGCTGCGCGGCGCCGGTGTCGAGCCGGAGATCCGCCACCGCACCACCGGCTACGAGACGGTGCGGGCGCTCGTCGCCCACGGGCACGGGTTCGCGCTGCTCAACCAGCGCCCGCCCGCCGAGTCGACCTACGCAGGCGAACGCGCGGTGCCGCTCGCCCTGACCGACGACGTCGCCTCGCTGGACATCGTCGTCGCCTGGATGCGCGGCGTGCGCCTGACCCGCCGCGCCCAGGAGTTCGTCAAGCTGTGTCGCGAGCTCTACGCATCAGGAAAACAGATGCAAAAGCGCTGAAACATCTGTTGGACAGAACCTCGGCCAGACCGCACGCTGGGCCGATGACCGTCCACCAGCGCATCCGGCCGTTCAACACGCGCGACACCTACCCGGAACAGAACCTCGACAACGACCTGTGCCAGGCGGTCGTCGCCAACGGCACGGTCTACGTCCGCGGGCAGATCGGCCAGGACCTCGACACCAGCGAGTCCGTCGGCATCGGGGACGCGACCGCCCAGGCCGAGCGGGCGATGGCCAACATCGCCCTGCTCCTGGAGGAAGCCGGGAGCCGGATGGAACACCTGGTCAAGCTCACGATCTACCTGATCGACCCGCGTTACCGCGAGGCGGTCTACCGCGTGGTCGGGAAGTGGACGAAGGGCGTGCACCCGATCTCGACCGGCGTCGTCGTCTCGGCGCTGGCCCGCCCGGAATGGCTGTGCGAGATCGACGCCATCGCGGTCATCCCCGAGGAGGAGCGGTGACCTTCTCCCTCGTCGCCCGCGACGGCCACCGCTTCGGCATCGTCGCCAGCTCGTCGAGCCCCGCGGTCGCGGCCCGCGTCGCGCACCTGCGCCCCGGCGTCGGCGCCGCGTCCTCGCAGAACGTCACCGACCCGCGGCTGGGCGCGAAGCTGCTCGACCAGCTGGCCGAACACGGCGACGCCGAGCGTGCGCTGTCCGAGGTGACCGCCTCCGCCGAGCACATCGCCTACCGCCAGCTGACCGTCCTCGGCCGCACCGGTCCCGGTTTCGCCTACAGCGGCGCGAAAACGCTCGGCACGCACGCCACCGCGACCGCGGACGGCGCCGTCGCGGCCGGCAACATGCTCGCCGGCACCCACATCCCCCAGGTGATGCTCGACGCCTTCGCCGCCACCTCCGGCGAGCTGGAACAGCGGCTCGTCGCCGCGCTGCAGGCGGCCGTCGCCGCGGGCGGCGAGGAGGGCCCGGTGCGCTCGGCGGGACTCGTCGTCGTCGCCGATGTCGGGTGGCCGGTCACCGACCTGCGCGTGGACTGGGCCGACGACCCCGTCGACCGCCTCGCCGACCTGCTGGCGGTGTGGCTGCCGCAGCGCGACGACTACGTCCGCCGCGGCCTCGACCCCGCCGCCGCGCCCTCCTACGGCGTTCCGGGGGACCTGTGAAGACCGCCGCGCGGGAGACCGTCACCCGGCACGCCGACGACCTGGTGCGCCTGTCCGAGCGCCTGCACGCCGACCCCGAAACGGCGTGGGAGGAGCACCGGGCCGCCGCGATGGTGCCCGAGCTGCTCGACCGCGCCGGGTTCGACGTGACCCCGCGCTACCTCGGCCTGGACACGGCCTTCCACGCGCGCTTCGGCAGTGGCCCCACGCGCATCGCGCTGTGCGCGGAGTACGACGCGCTGCCCGGCCTCGGGCACGCGTGCGGCCACAACCTCATCGCCGCGAGCAGCGTCGGCGCCGCACTCGGACTGGCCGCGGTCGCCGACGACGCCGGCCTCACCGTCGAGGTCTACGGCACCCCCGCCGAGGAGGGCGGGGGCGGCAAGATCGAGATGCTCGACCGCGGCGCCTTCACCGGTGCCGACCTCGCGATGATGGTCCACCCCGCACCGGTCGACGTGGCCGAGGCGCGCCCGTTCGCCGTCAGCCACTCGAAGATCACCTACACCGGCAAGTCCGCGCACGCCGCGGCCTACCCGGAGGCCGGGATCAACGCCGCCGACGCGTTCACGGTCGCGCAGGTCGCGATCGGGCTGCTGCGCCAGCAGCTGCCGTCCTCGGCGCGGGTGCACGGCGTCGTCACGCACGCGGGCGACGCGCCGAACGCGATCCCCGAACACGCGACCGGCCGCTGGTACGTGCGGGCGGAGACGCTGGCGGAGCTGGCCGAACTCGAACCACGCGTGATGCGCGCGTTCGAGGCCGGGGCGCTGGCGACCGGCTGCGAGCTGAGCGTCGAGCCGGAAAGCAAGCCCTACGCGGAGTTCCGCGCGGACGAGGCGGCGCTGGCCGACTACCGCGCGAACGCGGTGGCGCTGGGGCGCGAGTTCGCCCCGCCGGGCACCGCGGCGCGGATGAACCGCGCCTCGACCGATATGGGCAACGTCTCCCAGGTCGTGCCGGCGATCCACCCCTACATCGGGATCGGGTCCCTGCCCGCGACCAACCACCAGCGCGAGTTCGCCGCGTTCTGCGTCGGCGAAACCGCCCGGCGGGCGCTCCTCGACGGCGCGGTCGCGCTCGCCTGGACCGGGATCGACCGCGCGGCGTGGCGCGCCTGACCCTCCACACCGGACCGAAACGGAGAACGATGTCGAGACAAGAGGTGGACGTCCTCGTCGTGGGCGGCGGCCAGGCCGGCCTCGCGATGAGTGAGCACCTGAGCGACGCCGGGGTGCCGCACCTCGTCCTGGAGCGGGACCGGATCGCCGAGCGCTGGCGGTCGCAGCGGTGGGACTCGCTGGTCGCGAACGGGCCCGCGTGGCACGACCGCTTCCCCGGCATGGAGTTCGGCGACCTCGCACTCGATGACTTCGCGTCGAAGGACCAGATCGCGGACTACTTCGAGGCCTACGCGGAGAAGATCGCCGCGCCGGTCCGGACCGGCGTCGAGGTGACGTCGGTGCGGCGGCACCGGGGACGCCCCGGCTTCCGGGTGCGGACCTCGGACGGTGAGCTCGACGCGCGGTTCGTCGTCGCCGCGACCGGCCCGTTCCAGCGGCCGGTGATCCCGCCGATCGTCCCCGGCGACGCCGGGCCGCTGCAGCTGCACTCCAGCTCCTACAAGAACCCCGCCCAGCTGCCCGAGGGCGGCGTGCTCGTGGTCGGCGCCGGGTCCTCCGGGGTGCAGATCGCCGAGGAGCTGCGCCGCGCCGGGCGCGCGGTGCACCTGTCCGTCGGCCCGCACGACCGGCCGCCGCGCCGGTACCGGGGACGCGACTTCTGCTGGTGGCTGGGAGTTCTGGGCAAGTGGGACGCCGAAACCCCGCCCCGCGGTGCCGAGCACGTCACGATCGCCGTCAGCGGCGCGCGCGGCGGGCACACAGTCGACTTCCGCGCCCTCGCCGCGCTGGGCATCACCCTGACCGGGCGCACCGAGTCCTATCGCGACGGAACCCTCCACTTCGCACCGGACCTCGGCGCCAACATCGCCGCGGGCGACGCGAACTACCTGTCGCTGCTCGACGAAGCGGACGCCTACATCGCCCGCAACGGCTTGGAACTCCCGGCGGAACCCGAGGCGCGCGAGCTGGGACCCGACCCGGCGTGCGTCACCGATCCCGTCCGCGAACTCGACCTCGCCGCGGCCGGGATCACCTCGATCGTCTGGGCCACCGGGTTCGCGGTCGACTACAGCTGGCTGCAGGTCGACGCGTTCGACGAGCACGGCAAGCCGCGGCACCGGCGCGGGGTGTCCACCGAACCCGGCGTGTACTTCCTGGGCCTGCCGTGGCTCGCGCGGCGCGGGTCGAGTTTCATCTGGGGTGTGTGGCACGACGCGAAGTTCGTCGCCGACCACATCACGATCCAGCGCGACTACCTGCGGTACTGAGCCGCGCGTGAATTCCGTGTTGCCCGGGTGTAAGACCCGGGCAACACCCCAGCTCCGCCGCTCTGCATCGGTGTTTCCGATGCATTGTTTCGTCTCTTTCTTCTTGTTCGATGCTGTCGCCCGCTCCTAGCGTCATCGCGAGAGCAGGCCCGAGGAGGCACCCATGACCGCACCCGGCTCCCCCGCAGCCGACGAGATCACCGAGGCGATGGCCGATCCCGCGGCGCTGCGCCGCAGTGTCGCCGCCGGCGCCGTCGGGGTGTTCGTCCACTGGTTCGACTGGGCCACCTACGCCTACCTCGCCGGCACCATCGCGTCGGTGTTCTTCCCCGCGGAGAACGGCACCGCGGGCCTGCTCGCGGTGTTCGGCGTGTTCGCGGTGTCGTTCGGCATCCGCCCGGTCGGCGCGCTGGTGTTCGGCCCGCTCGGTGACCGGATCGGGCGCAAGCGGACGTTGTCGCTCGTCATCTTCCTGATGTCCGGCGCGACGCTGGTGATCGGCCTGCTGCCCGGCTACTCCACGATCGGGATCGCCGCACCGCTGCTGCTGGTGTTCCTGCGCCTGCTGCAGGGGTTCGCGGCGGGCGGGGAGTTCGGCAGCGCGGCGAGCTTCCTCGCCGAGCACGCGCCGCGCCGCCGCCGCGGGTTCGGCGTCAGCTGGCTGGAGGTCGGCTCGCTGCTCGGGTTCCTCGCCGGGTCGTTCGTGTTCCTCCTGCTGTCCGTGGGGTTGTCGGGCGAGCAGCTCACCTCGTGGGGCTGGCGCATCCCGTTCCTCATCGCCGCGCCGCTGGGCGTCGTCGGGTTCGTCATCCGCACCAAGATCGAGGACACGCCCGAGTACCGCGCGCTGGAGGCGACCGACAACGTGCCGCGCAGCCCGGTGCGGGAGTTGTTCCGCCACAACCGCAAGCAGCTGCTGCAGGCCACCGGGCTGATGACGATGATGCACGTGCCGTTCTATGCGGTGCTGACCTACCTGGTCACCTACGAGACCGACTACCTCGGCCACTCCGCGGGCAGTGCCGCGCTGCTGTCCACGGTGATCTCGCTGACCGGGCTCGTGCTGGTGCCCGCCTTCGGCAGGCTGTCCGACCGGGTGGGCCGCCGCCCGGTGCTCGTCGGCGCCGGGATCGCGCTGTTCGTCCTGGCCACCCCGGCGTACCTGCTGATGCGCACCGGACTGGCCGGCACATGGGTCGCCGCGCTCGCGCTGGGTGTCATCCTCGCCGCGATCCTGGGCACGTATGCCGTGTGGTCGGCGGAGATCTTCCCGACCCGCACCCGCCAGAGCGGCCTGTCGATCGCCTACAACGTGACCGCCGCCCTGTTCGCCGGGACCGTCCCGTACGTGATGACCGTCCTGATCTCCGCCACCGGCTCGACACTGGTGCCCGGGCCCTACCTGATGGTGGCCGCGGTGATCGGGCTCGTGGCGGCGTTCTCCCTGCGCGAGACGGCGGGTACTCCCCTGCTGCGCGCCGAGGACCTCTCGGCAGCGCCAGTACCGGCCGGCGCGGCGACGGCAGTGGGCGGTCGTGGCGAGGGATCAGCGGGACCGGCGGCCTGAGCCCCGCGCCCCAGCCGAGGCGCACCGGAGTCACCGTGACCAACCTCTGCCCGGTCGTGCTCAGCGGGCGAGTGCCGCGACGGTGCGGGGAGGGCTGGGCGGGCCCAGCCGTTCGGCCATCCAGACACTCGTCTCGGCCACCTTGTCCAGGTCGATGCCGGTCCTGATGCCGGGATCCGCGAGTTGCCACAGGCGGTCCTCGGTGGCGAGATTGCCGGTCGCGCTTCCCGCGAAGGGGCAGCCGCCGAGCCCGCCCGCGCTGGCGTCCACAGTGGTCACACCGCACCGCACGGCGGCGAGTGTGTTGGCGAGGACCTGCCCGTATGTGTCGTGGAAGTGCACCGCGACCTGCTCCACCGGGACACCGGCCACGGCGAGCGCGTCCAGCAGCGCCGCGACACGCCCCGGGGTGGCGGCGCCGATGGTGTCGCCGGCGAACGACTCTGTGACGCCGCCGAACACGGCGATTTCGCGCACCGAGGTCGACTGCGCGGTCCACGCCGCGGTCGTTGGGCACACGAGCACGGGGTACCGGGCGCCGTCGGAACCTGTTCGAGCTCGCCGCCGAACTGGACGCGCCCCGCTCCTCGCTGCACGGGCTCGCCAAGGGCCTCGTCGCCACTGGCTACCTGCGAGACGCGGACCGGCGGAGATCGCGAACACCGGGGTGGCGATCAACCGCGGTGAAACGCTCGTTGATCGACGCTTCAGGCGGCGGCACCATGCGGTGACGGTGGGCCCGTCGCGCGCCTCGTACTCCCGGCTCCGCGACCGTCAGAAAAAGCCTTCGTGTCCTTTTCGGACCATCGGCCCGGACGTGACGCCCTGGCGGTGGCCGAAGTCGGCGCTGATGCGGTCCGCCGTTTTGACCAGGAGCGGCACCACGTCGGCCCGCAGTTGCTCCACACTGGAGCGTCCGCTGGACGTCGAGGAGGCCAGGGCGGCCACCACGGCCCCTGAGGAGTCCCGCACCGGCGCGGCGGCCGAGAGCAGCCCCTTCTCCAGTTCCTCCGAGACCACCGAATAGCCGAGCGACCGGACGTCGCGCAGCCGGCGCCGGAACTCGTCCGGGTCGGTGACCGTGTGCTCGGTGTGGGCCTCCAGTCCGGCGGCGATGACGTGGTCGACCACCTCGTCCGGCGCCCACCCCAGCAGCACGCGGCCCATCGACGTCGAGTGCGCCGGCACGCGCGTCCCGATCGACACGTTGATGCTCATGATCCGCCGCACCGGCACGCGGGCCACGTAGACGGCCTCGGTGCCGTCGAGCGCGGCCAGCGACGCCGACTCGCCGGTCTGCTCGGCGAGCCGGAGCAGGTGCGGCTGCGCGATCTCGATCATCCCGTGCGAGGCGGAGTAGTGCTGCCCGATGCTCAGCACCCTCGGCGTCAGCGTCCAGCGCCCGCCCTCGCCGTGCACGAAGCCGAGGTGCTGCAGGGTCAGCAGGATCCGCCGCACCGCCGGGCGCGACAGCTCCGTCGCGGACGCCAGCTCGGCGAGCGTGGGATTGGGCCGCTCGGCGTCGAAAGCCTGCAGCACCGCGAAGCCCCGCTCGAGGCTCTGGATGAGGTCGCGCGGATTCCCCTCGGTGGTCATGGCCGCCATCTTCCCGCATGCGAGGTATTGACTCGCTCACCCATCGGCGGGCACCCTTCTCGTGAACGCAAAGCGGACAGCTAGTACGCATAGCGTACAGGAGGTGTCGACGATGACGCTCGATCAGCGGCAGCTGCGCACCGGCTTCGGCCGGTTCGCCACCGGTGTCACGGTGGTGACCTGCCAGAACAGCGCCGGGGAACCCCACGGCGCGACCGTGAACGCGTTCACCGCGGTCTCGCTCGAGCCCGCGCTCTGCCAGGTCACGCTGACGCGCACCGCCAAGGCGTGCGGCTACCTGGCCGAGTCCCCCTTCGCGGTGAACATCCTCGCCGCGAACCAGCTGGACACGGCGATGCACTTCGCAGGCCGCCCGCAGGACCCGGGGCCCCGCTGGGGCGCCGGCCCGACGGCGCCGGTGCTGCTGGGCAACGCCGCGACGATCTCGTGCCTGCCGTGGCGCACCTACGACGGCGGCGACCACCTGATCGTGCTCGGCGAGGTCGTCGACCTCGAGATCACCGACGCCGAGCCGCTGTTGTTCTACTCGGGCCGCTTCCGCGAACTCGGCCCCGCCGACGACGGCTCGCACTGGGCCGTCTCACTCGACTGCCCCGAGATCGGCTGGTTCCCGGCCGCTCCCGCGGCCGTCTGATCCCGCCAACCACAACGATCCCGTTCAACGACGAAGGGACCACACCCGTGGCGATCCACCAGCCCGACGAAGCCGTGACCCCCACCCGGACCACCCGCCCGATGACCGGCGAGGAGTACCTCGAGAGCATCCGGGACGGCCGGGAGATCTTCATCTACGGCGAGAAGGTCGACGACGTCACCACGCACCCGGCGTTCCGCAACTCGGCACGCATGACCGCGCGCCTCTACGACGCCCTGCACGCCCCGGACAAGCAGGGCGTGCTGACCGCGCCGACGGACACCGGCAGCAGCGGCTTCACGCACCCGTTCTTCCGCACGCCGCGCAGCCGCGAGGACCTCTTCGCCGACCGGGACGCCATCGCGGAATGGGCCCGCATGACCTACGGCTGGATGGGCCGCAGCCCCGACTACAAGGCCGCCTTCCTCGGCACGCTGGGCGCGAACTCGGACTTCTACGAGCCCTTCGCCGACAACGCCCGCCGCTGGTACACCGAATCGCAGGAGAAGGTCCTCTACTGGAACCACGCGATCATCAACCCGCCGGTCGACCGGGACCGCAACCCCGACGAGGTGAAGGACATCTTCATCCACGTCGAGGAGGAGAAGGACGACGGCCTGATCGTCTCCGGCGCCAAGGTGGTCGCGACCGGGTCGGCGATCACGAACTACAACTTCATCGCCCACTACGGCCTGCCCATCAAAAAGCGCGAGTTCGCCCTGGTGTGCACGGTGCCGATGGGCGCACCGGGCATGAAGCTGATCTGCCGCCAGTCCTACGCGCAGAGCGCGACCAGCGCGTTCGACTACCCGCTGTCGTCCCGGTTCGACGAGAACGACACGATCTTCATCCTGGACAAGGTGAAGATCCCGTGGGAGAACGTCTTCATCTACGGCGACGCCGAGAAGGCCAGCACGTTCTTCCCCGGTTCCGGCTTCCTGCACCGCTTCACCTTCCACGGCGTGACGCGGCTGGCGGTCAAGCTCGACTTCATCGCCGGCCTGCTGATGAAGGGCGTGGAAGTCACCGGCACCAAGGACTTCCGCGGCATCCAGACCCGCGTCGGCGAGGTCATCGGGTGGCGCAACCTGTTCTGGGCGCTGTCCGACGCGATGGCCGCACGGCCGGACGAGTGGATCGACGGCGCGGTCCTGCCGCACCTGGACTACGGCCTGGCCTACCGCTGGTTCATGACCGTCGGCTACCCCCGCGTGCGCGAGATCATCATGCAGGACCTCGGATCCGGCCTGATCTACCTGCCCTCGCACGCCGACGACTTCGCCTCGCCGGAGATCCGCCCCTACCTCGACCAGTACGTGCGCGGCTCGAACGGCATCGACGCGATCGAGCGCGTCAAGCTGATGAAGCTGATCTGGGACTCGATCGGCAGCGAGTTCGGCGGCAGGCACGAGCTGTACGAGCGCAACTACTCGGGCAACCACGAGGGCGTGCGCGCCGAGCTGCTGTTCGCCGCGCAGCAGTCGGGTCAGGCCGACGGCATGAAGGGCTTCGCCGAGCAGTGCATGGCCGAGTACGACCTCGACGGCTGGACCGTGCCGGACCTGTTCAACCCGGAAGGCCGCCGCTGACGGCGGATCCCACGGCGGGGCCCGGGTGGACAACGACGTCGCCGGGCCACCACCGCCGGGTGCGGCGCCTCCTCCCCCCGGGGCGCCGCACCCGGCGACACCAGCGAGGAGCTGCGATGACCGCGACGCTGTGCCCGGTGTGGCGCGACACGGTGCCCGCCGATCTCGGGCCGTGCGTGGTGACCCTCGGTGTGTTCGACGGGGTGCACCGCGGGCACGCGCGGCTCATCGGCGAGGCCGTCGGCATCGGCCGGGACCGCGGCCTGCCGACGGTGCTCGTCACCTTCGACCCGCACCCGGCGCGGATCGTGGGGCCGCCCCGGTGCACGGACGCGCTCAGCACCGTCGAGCGGCGCGCGGAGCTGGCCGGGGAACTCGGTGTCGACGCGGTGTGCGTCCTGTCCTTCACACGGGAGCTGGCGGGGATGTCGCCCCTGGACTTCGTCGCCCGGATCCTGGCCGGGCGCCTGCGCGCCGCGGCCGTGGTGGTGGGCGGCAACTTCACGTTCGGCCACCGGGGCGAGGGCACGCCGGAGACGCTGCGGCGGCTCGGGCGCGACTACGGCTTCACCACCCACCCGGTGGACCTGCTGCCGCTGGTGTCGTCCACGCACGTCCGCTCGTGCCTGCGGGCCGGCGATGTGGCCGGTGCGGCGCGGGCGCTGGGCCGGCCGCACCGCGTCGAAGGCGTGCTCGCGGACGGCCGGCTGCGCGTGGAGCCGGGGACCGCGCTGCCCGCGCCGGGCGTCTACCGGGGACGGCTGACGTGCGGCGAGGAGGTCGTGGTCGAGGTGGACGCCGAGGGCGTGGCGGTGCGCACTTCGCGCAGCGGGCCGGTGGGTGTGGACTTCCTCGGCGGCTGATGCGGCCGTGAACGGGTGCCGGTGTCTTCCGGATCGGCGTCAGCGGGCCGCGCTGCTCGCGGCCACCCACGACGCGATCTGCGTGCGGGAGGTGAAGTCCAGCTTCCGCAGCATCCGTTCCACGTGACCGTCCACAGTGCGCGGTGAGATCGTCAGCCGGTCCGCGATCGCCTTGTTGCTCAGGCCCCGCGCGATGAGCACGGCGATTTCCCGTTCCCGGCCGGTCAGCGGCGACTCCGGCACGCGAGGTTCGCGCGGCGGCGCCGGGCGGCCGCGTCCGCTCTGGCGCACCACGAGATCGAGCCCGAGCCGCACGGCGTCCGGCAGCGTGACGCCGGCGTGGTCCTTGCGGATGGCGCCGGCGGTGGCCGCTCCGAGTTGCTCGTCCACCGCCGCGGAGTGCCGTCGTCCCTCCCTGGCGGCATGGGGCCCGAAGGCCTGCAGCGACGTGCCGATCCGGTGCCACACCGAGGCCGCCATGCCCTCCAGCGCCGCGGCGTCGGCCGCGTGCCCCGACGAGGCGGCCACCCACGAGCACACCTCGGTGCACAGCGCCGTGCACACGCCGTCGCGGAAGTCCTGCTCGATCCGCATCGCCGCGGCGATCGCCGTCCGCGCCGCGGCCACCTCGCCCAGGTGCAGGTGGCTGATGGCCGCCGCCCAGTGCGCGTAGGCCCGGTTCCACCGTTCCCCGACGGCCGACGCCTCCTCGATCACCGCCGAGCACGTCTCCAGCGCCTCCCGCGGGCGGCCCGCGTAGGCCTGCGCCATCGCCAGCTGGAACGACGCGGTCAGCGCCAGCCCGGTGTCGCCGCCGGCCCGGTGGATCGCGATCGCCTGCCGGTACAGCCCGATCGCGGCCTGGAGATCGCCCTCGAACAGGTTCAGCAGCGCCCGCCACAACCGCACGTGCCCGCGCAGCCCCGGATCCCCGAGCGCGTCGGCGATCACCGCGCACTCCTTCAGGTACCCCCTCGCCACCAGGCGGTCGCCCTGGATGAGCGCGACCCACGCCGCCGCCCACAGCGCCTCGCCCCGCTCCGGGGTTCCGGCGCCGAGCTGGGGAAGCAGGCGTTCCAGCCACCGGCGGCCGTTGCTGAGGAACCCGCCCGCGATCCAGTGGTAGCGCAGCAGCGACGCCAGCCGCGCCCCGGCCGGGGCCTCGCCCGGGGTTTCGGCCGACCAGGCCAGCGCCGCCAGCAGGTTCGGATGGTCCTCCCGCAACCGCGCCAGGTCGCCCGCCTGGTCGGGACCGCACCACCGGCGGACGCACTCCGCGGCGCGGCCGGCGAAGTGGTCGCGGTGCCGTCGCCGCAGTGAATCCGCTTCACCGGAGGCTGCCAGCAGTTCCGCGCCGTACTCGCGCAGCGTCACGAACTGGCGGTAGCGCACCTGCTCGCCGTTGCGTTCGGCGACCACGACGGACTTGCCGACCAGCCCGTCGAGTGCGTCGAACAGCCGGTCCCCGGCCAGGTCGCCGAACCCGCACACCCGCTCCAGCGTCTCCAGGTCGACCGAGGCGGGAAAGACCGCCATCCGCGCCCACAGCAGGCGTTCGTCCGGGGCGCACAGGTCGTGGCTCCAGTCGATCAGCGCACGCAGCGACCGCTGCCGCGGGCCGGCCGCCGGGTCCGTCCCGGCGAGCAGGTGGAACCGCCGGTCCAGGCGCCGCACCACCTCCGACACCGACAACGACCGCAGCCGCACCGCGGCCAGCTCGATCGCCAGCGGCAGCCCGTCGAGACGGCGGCACAGCGCCACCACCGCCGCCCGGTTCTCCGGGGTCACCGCGAAGTCCGGCAGCACCGCGCGTGCCCGGTCGACCAGCAGCTGGACCGCCGGGACGTGGTCGAGGGCGCCCGTGCCCGCCGCGTCGCTCTCCTCGGGCACGGCCAGCGGCGCGAGCAGGTGCACGCGTTCCCCGCCGATGCCCAGCGGCTCCCGGCTGGTGGCCAGGACGCGCAGGCCGGGCAGCGCCTCCAGCAGCCGCAGCACCAGCCGTGCGGTGGCGTCCAGCACGTGCTCGCAGTTGTCCAGGACCAGCAGCGTGCTGGTGCCGGAGAGGTGGTCGACGACCCGGTCGACGGCGTCGCGGTTGGACTGGTCGGGGACGCCGATCGCGGTCGCGACGGTGGGCGCGACCTGGGTGTCGTGCGTGACGCTGGCCAGCTCCACCACCCGCACCCCGCCGGGCAGGCTGGTCCGGTCGGCGGCGGTGATCGCGGTGCGGGTCTTGCCCACCCCGCCCGGGCCGGTGACGGTCACCAGCCGGTGGGCGCGCAACTCGGCGTCCAGCTGCGCCAAGGTCTGACGGCGGCCGACGAAGCTGGTCAGCGCCACGGCGGGATGCCGCAGTCCCCCTCCGGCACCGTCACCCATGACGCCTCCCATCACGCGCCCGCCGCTGGACACCGCGGCTCCCACCGTAGGACACGCGGGTGTGCCCGGGACCGCGATGGGGTGGGCAATGGGGTGATCTCACCCTGTCCGGCCCGCCGCGCACGACCGCAGGCTGTAGCGGCGATTACACCCCGAACCATCGAGGAGGCTGGATCAGTGGTGTCACCTGAACCGTCCACCCACGACGCCATCGTCATCGGCGCCGGTTTCGCCGGCCTGTACGCCGTGCACGTCCTGCGCGACCAGCGGGACCTGCGCGTCATCGGCTTCGACGCCGCCGGCGACGTCGGCGGGACCTGGTACTGGAACCGCTACCCGGGCGCCCGCGTCGACATCGAGAGCGTGCACTACTCCTACTCGTTCGACGACGAGCTGCAGCAGGAGTGGCACTGGACCGAACGGTTCCCCGCGCAGGCGGAGATCCTGTCCTACCTCGAACACGTCGCCGACCGCTACGACCTGCGCCGCAGCTTCCGCTTCAACACCCGGATCACCTCGCTGACCTGGGACGACGCGGACGCGCTGTGGACGGCCACCACGAGCACCGGGAAGACGCACCGCGCGCGGTTCGTCGTCTCCGGCGCCGGCACCCTCTCCGTACCGAAGAAGCCGGAGTTCCCCGGCGTCGAGGACTTCGCCGGCGAGGTCCTGATGACCGGCAACTGGCCGCACCACGAAGTGTCGTTCGCGGGCAAGCGGGTCGGCATCATCGGCGTCGGCTCGTCGGGCATCCAGGCGATCAGCGAGATCGCCAAGACCGCCGGGCACCTGACCGTCCTGCAGCGCACCCCCAACTACGCCACCCCGATCGGCAACTACCCGACCCGGCCGGAGGAGGAGGCCGCCGAGAAGGCGGACTACCGCGCCATCCGGGACGCCTCGCGCAACCACTTCCTCGGCGTGCCCTACTCGGAGGTGCAGCCCTCAGCGCTGGCCGTGTCGCCGGAGGAGCGGCGGCGGGTGTTCGACGACCGCTGGAACCGCGGCGGTTTCCGGTTGTTCATCGACTCCTTCGGCGACATCCTGTTCGACAAGGCCGCCAACGACACGATCGCCTCCTACATCCGCGAGCGGATCCGGGAACGCGTGCAGGACCCGGCCAAGGCCGAGCTGCTCGCACCGGAGGGCTATCCGTACGGCACCAAGCGGCCGCCGCTGGAGACCGACTACTACGAGGCCTACAACCGGCCCAACGTCGACCTCGTCGACGTCAAGGCCAACCCGATCGCGGCGGTGACCCCGACCGGGGTGCGGCTGGCCGACGGCACCGAGCACGACTTCGACATGCTGATCCTCGCCACCGGTTTCGACCCGTGCACCGGACCGCTGCTGGCGATGAACATCACCGGCCGCGGCGGGTTGCGCCTGGCCGACCACTGGGCCGACGGGCCGCAGACCTACCTCGGCCTGATGGCCGCCGGGTTCCCGAACCTGTTCATGATCACCGGCCCGCAGAGCCCGTCGGTGCTGTACAACATGCCGCTGGCCATCGAGGACCACGTCGACTTCACCGTCGCCGCGCTGGACCACCTGCGCGAGAACGATCTGGACGTCATCGAGCCGGATCCCGAAGCGGAGCGGGCGTGGGTCGCGCACACCAACGAGCTGGCCGAGGCGACGCTGCTGCCCGACTCCCCCACGTCCTGGTACATGGGCAACAACATCCCCGGCAAACCGCGCCGCGTCCTGGTCTACCTCGGCGGCGCCCCGGCCTACCGCGCCAAGTGCGACGAGGTCGTCGCCGCCGGCTACGCGGGCTTCACCCTGTCGTCCGCCTCCCGCGTCTTCGCCTGAACGAGGAGCCGTCATGCCACTCGATCCCGCCGTCTCCGCCCTGCTCGAAGGTTTGGCGCAGCAGGGTTTCCAGTCGTTCGAGAAGATCGGCCTCGAAGCCACCCGCGAGGCGATCGCGTCGTTCGCCGGGCTGCAGAAGCCCAAGCGCGGATTCTCCCGGACCAGCGAGGTGTCCTACGGGCCGGACCCGGCCCACCGCGCGCGGATCTACGTGCCGGCGGGCGACGGGCCGTTCCCGGTCGTGCTTTACGTCCACGGTGGAGGGTTCGTCGCGGGCGGTCTCGACGTCGTCGACGAACCCGTGCGTGCCCTCGCGCTCGACGCCGAAGCGATCGTCGTGTCGGTCACCTACCGGCTCGCCCCCGAGGCGAAGTTCCCCGCCGCGCACGACGACGTGTTCGCCGCGCTGCGGTGGACGGCCAAGGAGATCTCCGCGCACGGCGGCGATCCCGGGCGGATCGCGGTCATGGGTGACAGCGCGGGCGGCAACCTGGCCGCGTCGGCGGTCATCCGGGCCCGCGACGAGGGCGAGCCGGCCGTGCGAGCGCAAGTGCTGGTCTACCCGCTGGTGGACCCGGCGGCCGACACCGCGTCGCGGCGCGAGTACGCCGAGGGTTACCTGCTGCACCTGGACGCGTTGCGGTGGTTCGGCGCGCAGTACTGCGGCAGCCCGGAGGACGCCGTGGACCCCCGGCTGGCGCTGGACCGCAACGAGCTGAGCGGCCTCCCGCCGACCCTGGTGATCACCACGGAGTACGACACGCTCCGCGACGAGGGCGAGGCCTTCGCGGCCGCGTTGAGCGCCGCGGGTGTCGAGGCCCGCGCGATGCGGATGGACGGCCTGGCGCACGCCACCTACTGGGCCACCGCGGCGATCCCGCGCAGCGCGGAAATCCACCAGGCGGCGGTGGAGCACCTGCGGTCGACGCTGTAGCCGACTCGGGCGGCGGAGGTCCTCCGGTCCGGGGCCTCCGCCGGCCTTGCGTCAGGCGGTGTGCACGGCGCCGCGGCGGCCGAGGCGTGCACCGCGGGGCATCAGTCTTCGATGACGGGAACACACGTTTCCCCGGGCGAGAACGGTCACCCGGAATGCGTTGGGGCCAGGCGGAATTCTCATCTCGTCGTCGCGTTGGTACAGCAGACCGTACGAGCCGGGCAGACGCCTGCTGACGAACCGCAGCGCCGTGAAGTTCGTACACATGCCCCCTCAAAACGGCTCAAGAACGACGACCGGTTCCACGCCGTACCGTGGAGCGTAGCGGTCGAGCGCTCCGTGAAGACTCGACACGCGGCTGGACCAGCCCGGCGCGCGTCGGCGATGCTGGGGGTGTGGAGTACGTGTCCCGGGTGCCGCGGGCGCCGCTGGACGGGCTGATCGACGACCTCTACTACCTGGAGGGCGAGGCGCCGTATGCGCGGCTGACGTTGCCGCCCGCGCCGTCCGCCCTGCTCATCGTCAACCTCGGGGCGCCGTTCCGCATCCGCGCCGGCACCGACATCGAGACGGGCGAGTACGCCGACGGGTGCGTGATCACCATGCCCACCCGCGCGCTGGACTTCGGCTACCCGCCCCGCACCCGCTCCGTCGGCGTGCACTTCAAGCCGTGGGGGCTGGCGCCGTTCCTGCCGATGCCCGCGGCCGAGCTGTGCGACCGGCCCGTGACGGTGGAGCAGGTGTGGGGCCGGCCCGCCGCCGCCGAGCTGCGGGACCGGCTGGCCACCGCGGACGGACCGCACGAGATGCTGACGCTGCTCGAGGACGAACTGAGGCGACGGCTGCGCGAGACCGCCGGCCTGGGGCTGGTCCGACACACGAGCAGCGTCATCGAGGCGACCAGCGGGGCGGTGGCGATCGGCGACCTGACCGGGGCGGCCGGTGTCAGCAGCACCCATCTGGCACACCGGTTCAAGCAGCTCGTCGGCGTCACGCCGAAGCGGCTGGCCCGCACCTACCGCCTCACGGCCACCGTGTTCACGATCGACCCCGCCGGACCGGTCGACTGGGGCGAGCTCGCCGCCGGCGCCGGCTACTTCGACCAGGCCCACTTCGGCCACGAGTTCCGCGAGTTCACCGGGCTCACGCCGACCCGGTACCTCGAAGTCCGGCGGCGGTTCCTGCGCGAACACCCCGGCCACGCGCTGGACGGCTGGCCGCTGCCCGCCGATTGATTTCTTACACGAGCCGCCGCTAACGACCGGCTAGTTTCGGGGCACCTTCCAAGCAGAGGAGAGTCCCCATGGGCAAGGTGGTCCTGTACAGCTCGGTGTCGGTGGACGGCTTCATCGCCGACGAGAACGACCAGCCCGGACCGCTGTTCGACTGGCTGACCAGCGGAGACGTCCCCCTGGACGACAGCGGAGCGCTGAACGTGTCCCGGACCTCCTACGACTACACGCGGGCGTACTGGGACCGGATCGGGGTGACGATCGCCGGCCGCCACGTCTTCGACCTCACCGACGGCTGGGACGGCAAGCCCCCGGGCGGGATCGACCACGTGGTCGTCGTGACGCACCGGCCGCCGCCCGAGGGCTGGGACCCCGAGGCGCCGTTCCACTTCGTCGACGGCATCGAAGCAGCCGTGGCCAAGGCGCAGGAGCTCGCGGGCGACCGCGTGGTCGAAGTCGCCGCGGGCGACGTCGGTGGCCAGGTGCTCGCCGCGGGCCTGGTCGACGAGGTGCGCATGGACGTCGTCCCCGTGGTGTTCGGATCCGGCAAGCGCTACTTCGGCTCGGTCGACGCGCAGCACCTGCTGGAGGACCCGGACGTGCTGCAGGGCAACCGGGTGCTGCACCTGCGCTACCAGGTGCGCCGCTGACCGACCCGGGCGCAGGAGAACGCTAGGTCCACATCGGACCGAATGGCCGCAGCTGTGTCAGCCGAGGTTGTTGCGGCGCTCCAGCAGGACCGTGTCGTGCCACTCGCCGTTCCGCTGGGCGATTCGTTCGCGGATTCCGACGGTGCGGTAGCCCGCCGCGTGGTGCAGGGCCAGGCTGGCCCGGTTTTCGGGGAAGATGGAGGTTTCCAGGGTCCACAGGCCGGCCTCGTCGGCGGCCGTGACCTGCTTGCGGATCAGCGCTTTGCCTATTCCGCGGCCGCGGTGGCCGTCGGCGACGTAGATCGACGTCTCGGCCACTCCGGAGTAGCAGTCGCGGGCCGACGTCGGGGTTGCAGCCGCCCAGCCGACCACCTTGCCCTCGACCTCGGCGACCCACCGGTGGCCGGGAAGCCACTTCGCGTCGAGGACCGCGCGGCTGGGGACCGTGGTTTCGAACGTCGCGATGCCCGTCGCCATGCCTTCGCCGTAGATGCGCCGCACGGACGGCCAGTCGTCGTCGCCCAGGGCGCGCACCGTGACGTCCGCGGGCACGTCCTCGGGGCAGCACGGCCGTGGCGCGAGCAGGCCCATCACCGCGTCGGCGGCGTGCGGCAGGCCGGAGCAGCACGCCGCGTTGATCGTGACGACGCTGGCGGTCCCCTCCTTCCGCACCCGCACGAACCCGACGTCGGCGAGCTTGCGGACGTGGTGCGAGCACGTGGACTGGCTGATGCCGAGCAACTCGGTGAGCGCGCCGACGGTGATGCCGCCGGGCGCGGTCGCGACGGCGTGCAGCAGCCGCACGCGGGTGGGCTCGGCCAGGCACGCGAACCACTCGGCATAGGTGCCGGCCTCGCCCTCGGGCAGGACCTGGGCCGCGGGTGACGTCACGACGGTCATGCCGCCGAGTGTATCGATTGGAATCGATCCTTGCGACCATCGACGCCGGTCGATAGAGTCCGACCTCAATCGACAGGGATCGATGAAAGGGGTTCGGATGAGCGAGTTGCCGGTCGTTGTGGTGGGTGCCGGGCCGATCGGGCTGGCGGCCGCGGCCGAGCTGGCCGAGCGCGGGCTGGAGCCGCTGGTGCTGGAACGCGGCACTGGAGCGGGGGCCGCCGTGTCGGAGTGGAACCACGTCCGGTTGTTCTCGGCGTGGCGCGAGCTGGTCGCCCCGGCGGCCGGACGGCTGCTCGAAGCGACCGGTTGGCAGCGGCCCGCCCCGGAGCGCTACCCGACCGGGCAGGAGTGGGTCACCGAGTACCTCGCCCCACTGGCCGCCGCGCTGGGCGCCCGGGTGCGCTTCGGTGCCGAAGTGACCGGCGTGGCCCGGCGCGGCCGGGACCGGGTGGTCGACCACGGCCGCGACACCGAGCCGCTGACCGTGCACGTCCGCGACCGCGACGGGCGCGAGGAGCTGGTCACCGCGGCGGCCCTGATCGACGCGTCCGGCACCTGGCCGACACCGAACCCGCTGGGCGGCGACGGCCTGCCCGCCCCGGGCGAACGAGCCGCGGCCGACCGCATCGCCTACCGCGTTCCCGACCTGGACGACCCGCGAGTCCGCGCGCGCTACGCCGGCAGGCACGTGGCGATCGCCGGGAGCGGGCACTCCGCACTCACCGCCCTCGTGGCGTTCGCGGCGCTGGCGCAGGAGGAGCCGGAGACCCGGATCAGCTGGCTGCTGCGGCGTGGCGCGGTGGGCGACACCTTCGGCGGCGGCGAGGCCGACCAGCTGCCGGCGCGCGGCGCCCTCGGGTTGCGGGCCAAGGCCGCGGTGGAGGCCGGCCTGGTCACGGTGCTCACCGGGTTCCGCACCGAGTCCGTCGACCGCGACCCGGCGGGCCGGCTGATCCTGACCGCCTCGGCGGGAACACGGCTCGAGGTCGACGAGGTCGTGGCGGTCACCGGGTTCCGCCCGGACCTCTCGTGGCTGTCGGAACTGCGGCTGGAGCTGGACGCGACGCTGCAGGCGCCGGTCGCGCTCGCGCCGTTGATCGACCCGAACGTGCACTCCTGCGGCACCGTCTACCCGCACGGGGCGAAGGAGCTGGCGCACCCGGAACCGGGCGTGTTCCTGGCCGGCATGAAGAGCTACGGCCGGGCGCCGACGTTCCTGGCGATGACCGGCTACGAGCAGGTCCGCTCGATCGCCGCCTTCCTGGCCGGCGACCACGCGGCCGCGGAGCGGGTGGAGTTGCAGCTCGCCGAGACCGGGGTGTGCGGCGGTTCGGGGCTGTTCGACGAGCCCGGACAGGGCGGGTGCTGCGGCACGCCGGCCGGACCGGAGCTGATCTCGCTGTCGCCGGCCCGGAAAGGACATTCCTGATGCCCGAGGCCGTCGTCATCGGTGGCGGGCAGGCCGGCCTCGCCGCCGCCCACGCCCTGCTCGCCCGCGGTGTGCGCCCGCCCGGTGCCGGGCCCTCCCAGGCCTGCCCTTTCCCGGTAACCTCGGCTGGAGTGCAGCACGGTGCCGGTGAAGCGGTCCAGCCCGGGTAACGCAGGCCGGTGCGACGAGCCGAACGCTCCGGTCGCGGCGATCACGATCGGTGCGTGACAGGCGGGCCATCGTCGAGCTGCACTTGGAACTACCCGTCGTGGGTGACGCCGGCGGCCGGGGCGGATGTCGGCGTCCAGCTGCTTGGCGGCCGCGACGTGCACTTCTGGTTCCGGGCGCCGTGGCTGCGCACCAAGCCCAGCACGCCGGTCCTGGACACCGGCGGCTACCGCTCCGCCATCGAGGCCGGCGACCCCGATCAGCGCCGCCTGTTCACCAGCTGCGACGACGACACCGTCACCTGGCCGGACGGCACCCGCGAGCACGTCGACGCGATCATCCTGGCGACCGGGTTCCGCCCCGCGTTCCCCTACCTGCGCGGTCTCGGCGCCCTCGACAGCACCGGCGCGCCCCGGCAGCGCCGCGGCCTGTCCACCACCCATCCCGGCCTCGGCTACGTCGGGCTGGAGTGGCAGCGCAGCTTCGCCTCCGCGACCATCCGTGGCGTCGGCCGCGACGCGAAGTACCTGGTGAGCCGTCTCCTCCGGGCGTGATCCTTGCCTCGATACACCCCAATATAGAAGTCTGTTTAGATAGAGGCATGTCGAAGCAGTTGCCGCTCGCGGAGGACGTCGCCTGTTGCTCGCCGCTCGTGCGCGAGCCCCTGTCCGAGCCGCAGGCCGCGGAGCTCGCCAGGGTGTTCAAGGCGGTCGGCGATCCGGTGCGGTTGCGGCTGCTGTCGCTGATCGCCTCGCACGATGGCGGCGAGGCGTGCGTGTGTGACCTGACCGGCGCGTTCGAACTGACCGGGCCGACCATCTCGCACCACCTCAAGGTGCTGCGCGAGTCCGGGCTGATCACCGGCGAGCGGCGGGGCACCTGGATCTACTACCGCGTCCAGCCCGAGACGCTGGCCCGCCTGTCCGCAGTCCTCACGCCGGCGGCGGTGACCGCGTGACGACCACCGGCACCGCCCCCGCCGGGGTCGTCGGCAAGCTGTCCACACTGGACCGCTTCCTGCCGGTGTGGATCGGCGCGGCGATGGTCCTCGGGCTGCTCGCCGGGCGCTGGATCCCCGGCCTGGAGACCGGCCTCAACGCCGTGGCCGTCGACGGCATCTCGCTGCCGATCGCGCTCGGCCTGCTGGTGATGATGTACCCGGTGCTGGCCAAGGTCCGCTACGACAGGCTGGACTCGGTCACCCGCGACCGGAAACTGCTGTGGCCCTCGCTCGTGCTCAACTGGCTGATCGGCCCGGCGCTGATGTTCGCCCTCGCGTGGCTGCTGCTGCCGGACCTGCCCGAGTACCGCACCGGCCTCATCATCGTCGGCCTGGCCCGCTGCATCGCCATGGTCATCATCTGGAACGACCTCGCCTGCGGCGACCGCGAAGCCGCCGCCGTGCTGGTCGCGCTCAACTCGGTGTTCCAGGTGATCATGTTCGGCGTGCTCGGCTGGTTCTACCTGGAGATCCTGCCCAGCTGGCTCGGCCTCGACACCACCAGCCTGTCAGTGTCCGGGTGGCAGATCGCGAAGAGCACGCTGATCTTCCTCGGCATCCCGCTCGTCGCCGGATACCTCACCCGCCGTCTCGGCGAACGAGGCAAGGGCCGCGACTGGTACGAAACCCGGTTCCTGCCGCGCATCGGGCCCATCGCCCTCTACGGGTTGCTGTTCACCATCGTCGTGCTGTTCGCCCTGCAGGGCAACCAGATCACCAGCCGCCCGCTCGACGTCGCCCGCATCGCACTGCCGCTGCTGGTCTACTTCGGACTCATGTGGGCCGGCTCGTACGCCCTCGGCAAGGCGCTCGGCCTGAACTACGAGCGCACCACCACGCTCGCCTTCACCGCGGCGGGCAACAACTTCGAGCTCGCCATCGCCGTCGCCATCGCGACCTTCGGGGCCACCAGCGGCCAGGCCCTCGCCGGGGTCGTCGGCCCGCTGATCGAGGTGCCGGTGCTGGTCGCGCTCGTCTACGTCTCGCTCGCCCTCCGCCGCCGGTTCACCACAACGGAGACCACCCGATGACCACACCCGAAGTCCTCTTCGTCTGCGTCCACAACGCCGGCCGCTCCCAGATGGCCGCCGCGCTGCTCGACCACCACGCCGCCGGGCGGGTCACCGTGCGCTCCGCCGGCTCCGCCCCTGCCGACACCATCAACCCGGCCGTCGTCGAAGCCATGCGCGAAATCGGCCTCGACCTGTCCAAGGAATTCCCCAAGCCGCTGACCACGGACGCCGTGCGGGCCGCCGACGTCGTGATCACCATGGGCTGCGGCGACGCCTGCCCGGTGTTCCCCGGCAAGCGCTACCTCGACTGGCGGCTCGAAGACCCGGCAGGCAAGGGCGTCGACGCGGTGCGGCCGATCCGCGACGAGATCGACCGGCGCGTCCGGGCGCTGCTCACCGAATTGGCGGGCAGCTGATCAGCAGGAACGCCGGCGGAGCAGCTCGGTGGTCCGCTCGACCGCGGCGGCCCGCTCGGCGCGGTTGATCGCCAGCGCCCGGACCACCGGGTCTTCGGGGCCGCGGCGGGTCTCGATCTCGGCCATCCGCTCCTCGAACGAGACCGGCTCGCCCCACGGGCTGGTGCTCATGTCGCAGTACCACAACGCGTCCCGCACCGGCCCGCGCTCGTCACCGAACTCGGCGAGCTCCCCGGCGAGCCCGCTCAACGAGGCGACGGCCGCCGCGCCGGAGTGGTGGGCGACCAGCGCGCACACCCGGGACGGAACGCCGAGCCGGGCCAGGAACCGGGCACCGTCCAGGGAGTGCAGGCCGGTCACCGACACCGGGCTCGCATAGCCGATGTCGTGCAGCCAGGCGGCCGCGACCAGCACCGCGCGCTCGGCGGGCGGCAGGACCGCGGACACCTCGCTCGCCCGCCCGGCCACTCCCCGGGTGTGCTGCCAGCGGCGCGGCAGCTCCCCGGCCAGCAGGATCTCGGCCGTGCCGCGCGCCCAGTCCACCAGGTCCGCGGCCGGCGAGTAGGGCACCACGGGCGTCGCGCGCAGCCGCGCCCGGACGGCGCGTTCCACCAGGATCGGGATGTAGGCCCGCACCGGGGCGTCGTCGAACCGGGCGAACTCGCGCGCCACCCACTCGTGCACCACACCGGGCGCGAACTGCGGCTGCTCCAGCCGCAGAAGCCCTTCCAAACGCCGGATCTCCTGCTCACCCCGGCGCCCGTGGGCGATCTTCTCCAGAGTCCCGGGCACGTGCTCACCCCTTCCACACGGCCCGCGAACGCGGCCGGAGTCACGACCCTGCCAGACGGCTACCCGCGAGTACAGCGCCCTACCCGGAGAAGTGACCTTCGTCCCCGGGCGGCCAGGGGCGGCACCCGGCAGCAGTCGCTGGTGCTCAGTCCGGGCGAAGACCGCGCCACACGAGGTCCACCAGGTCCGCCGTCTGGCGCTGCCAGTCATCCTCGGGGTCGAGGTGGAGCAGGCCCAGCAGGCTGCGCATCACCGTCTCGACGTCGACCCCGGGGCGGACCAGGCCCTCCTCGACACCGGCCGTCAGCAGCGCTTCCATCGCCTCGCGGATGGACTGCACAGCGCTGACCGGCAGCGTCCCGCGCTGCGCCGTCGCCTCGGCCAGCGCCTTCGCCAGCCCGCGCTTGGTCATCATGTACGGCGCCAGGTGGTCGGTCACCCAGGTCCGGAACGCCCGGGCCGGCCCGGCGTGCTCCAGCAGCTCCGGCACGACCTCCAGCAGGTGCCGGACCTCGCGCTCGTAGACGGCCAGGATGAGGTCCGCGGCCGCCGGGAAGTGGCGGTACACGGTGCCGACGCCGACCCCGGCGCGCTTGGCGATCGCGTTGAACGACACCTCCCCCGACTCGGCGAGGGTCTGCGCCGCGACGGCGAGGATGCGCTCGTGGTTGCGGCGGGTGTCGGCACGCCGTGGGCTGACCGAACCCGTCGTCATTGGTCCCTCCCTCGCCGTTCCGGTGCCGCTTCACGGTAACCCGCACACCTGGAGCTGCTCCGGGCGTACTCTTCGTTGCGAAGCGGATTGTAATCCGATACCGTCGAGAGCAAGCGGATAAATATCCGCTTCCGTTTCCGGACCCACCACGCCGTCAGGGAAGAGACCCAGTGGACATCTCACTCGAAGTGAACGGCCACCCCGAACACCTGAGCGTCGACCCGGGCGTCACGCTGCTCGACGCGCTGCGCGAGCGACTCGGGATCACCGGCCCCAAGAAGGGCTGCGACCGCGGCCAGTGCGGCGCCTGCACCGTGCACGTCGGCGGACGGCCCGTGCTGTCCTGCCTCACCCTCGCCGCCACCGTGACCGAACCGGTCACCACCGTCGAAGGGCTGTCCACAGGGGACGAGCTGCACCCCGTGCAGCGGGCCTTCGCCGACCACGACGCCCTGCAGTGCGGCTTCTGCACGCCGGGGCAGGTCATGTCCGCGGTGGCCGCGGTCGAACAGGACGTCGCGGACGTCCGCGAGTTCATGTCGGGCAACCTGTGCCGCTGCTCGGCGTACCCGAACATCGTCCGCGCCGTCGAGCAGGCGAGGAGGGCCGATGCGAGCCTTTGAGCTGACCGCCCCGGCCACCGTCGCCGAGGCGCTGGACTCCCCCGGCACCTTCCTGGCCGGCGGCACCACGCTCGTCGACCTGATGAAGCTCGACGTCCTGACCCCGCAACGCGTCCTGGACATCAACAGGCTCCCGCTGCGCGGCATCGACACCGGCGACGGGCTGCGGATCGGCGCGCTGGAGCGGATGGCCGACATCGCCGCGCACCCCGGCGTGTACCCGGCGATCTCCCGCGCCCTGCTGCTCAGCGCGTCCCAGCAGCTGCGCAACATGGCCAGCATCGGCGGCAACCTGATGCAGCGCACGCGGTGCACGTACTTCCGCGACGTGACCACGCCCTGCAACCGGCGCGAGCCGGGCAGCGGCTGCCCCGCGCTCGGCGGCGCGAACCGGATGCACGCGGTGCTCGGCACGAGCGACAAGTGCGTCGCCACCCACCCCAGTGACGTGGCGGTCGCCCTCGTCGCGTTCGACGCCGGGGTCCGGCTCGCCGGGCCGGACGGCGAGCGCACCGTCAAGCTGACCGACTTCTACCGCACGCCGGGCGACACCCCGCACGTCGAGCACGACCTGCGCCCCGGTGAGCTGATCACGGAGGTCGTCGTGCCGCGGCTGGACTGGGCCACACACTCGACCTACGTCAAGGTGCGCGACCGGCAGTCCTACGAGTTCGCGCTCTGCTCGGCCGCGGTCGCTCTCGACGTGCGGGACGGGATCGTCGCCGACGCGCGGGTCGCGGCAGGCGGCGTGGCCACCGTGCCGTGGCGGCTCACGGCGGTCGAGGCGGCCCTGCGCGGGAAGCCGGCGACCGAGGAGTCGTTCACGGCGGCCGCCGCGCTCGCCACCGACGGCGCGCGGCCGCTGTCGGAAAACGCTTTCAAGCTGTCCCTGCTGCCGCGGACGATCGTCCGCGCGCTGCTCGAAGTCACCGAGGGGAGCCGCTGATGCCCGCACGGCTGGACGCGCCGCTGAAGGTCACCGGCAGCGCGAAGTACGGGGTGGACCACAACTTCCCGGGCATGGTCTACGGCTACATCGTGGTCAGCACGATCGCGCACGGCGAGATCGAGTCCATGGACGTCACCGCCGCGAAGAGCGCCCCGGGCGTGCTCGGCGTGTACTCCCCCTTCGACCCGCTGGCGCTGAACTCGGTCACGATGCCGATGTTCGGCGAGACGTGGATCCCGCTGCGCGACCGGCAGGTCACCTACGTCGGCCAGCCGATCGGCTTCGTCGTCGCGGAGACGTTCGAGCAGGCGCGGGACGCGGCCATGCTGGTCGAGGTCGCCTACCGGGAGCTGCCCGCCGTGACCTCGTTGGAGGACGGGCTGGCCACGGCCATCGAGGCGTCGCCAGGGCATGTGGACGCGCCGCCGACGCTCAGCGTCCTCGAAGACGGCGTCGAGTCCATCGAGGACGCGATCGCCGCCAGCCCGGTGGTGGTCGACGCGACCTACCGGACGGCGGCGCAGAACCACACCCCGATGGAGCCGCACTCGGCCGTCGCGGTGTGGGACGACGGCACCCTCACCGTCTACAGTGGAAACCAGGGCGCCCACCTGCAGGCCATGGAGCTGTCGATGGCGCTGGGGCTGGAGCCGGCGGCGGTGCGGGCGGTGAACCCGTTCGTGGGCGGCGCGTTCGGCGGCAAGGGCCGCACCTCGGCGCCCGCGTTCCTGGCGGCCGCCGCGTCCCGCGCGCTGGGCAGGCCGGTGAAGGCGTCGCTGACCCGCGAGCAGGTGTTCACGGCGACGGCGGGCCGCGCGGCCACGGTGCAGCGGATCACCCTGGGGGCGGAACGGGACGGCACGCTGGTCGCGCTGCGGCACGACTCGTGGTGCAGCACGGACACCGCGCGCTCGTTCATCGAGCCGACCTCGCACGGCACGTCCCGCGAGTGGTACGCGACGCGCAACCTGCAGATCAGCCAGCGGATCGTGCCGCTGAACCTGCCGCCGACCACGTTCATGCGCGCGCCCGGCGAGGCGCCCGGCTCCTTCGCGCTGGAGAGCGCGATCGACGAGCTGGCCGACGCGCTCGGCATGGACCCGATCGAGCTGCGGCAGCGGAACAACTCGCTCGCCCCGCCCGGCAAGGACCTGCAGTGGTCGAGCAAGCACCTCGACGAGTGCTTCCGCATCGGCGCGCAGCGGTTCGGGTGGGCCGACCGCAGGCCGGGCGGCCGCACCGACGGGGACTGGCTGGTCGGCATGGGCGTGGCCGTGGCGATGTTCCCCGCGCTCCGGTTCCCCGCGTCGGTCGGGATCACGCTCAACGCCGACGACACGGCGGACATCGCGACCAGCGGCGCGGACCCGGGCACCGGCCTGCTGACCGTGCTGTCCCTGGTGGGCGCCGAATCGCTGGACATCCCGGCGGACCGGATCACCCCGCGCCTCGGCGACTCGGCTCTGCCGCCCGGCGGGATGTCCGGCGGGTCCACCGCGACGGCGAGCGCGGGCACGGCGATCATGGCGGGCGCCGGGCAGGTGATCGACGAACTGCTCGCGCTGGCCTCGGCTCCCGGGGCGCCGTTCGCCGGCGAGGAGGTCACCTACGCCGACGGCCGCGTCCACGGCGGCGGCCGGTCGATGACCTTCGGCGAGGTGCTGCGCGCGGTGGGCAGGCCGAGCCTCACCGCGGTCGGGTCGTCGGCGCCGGGCGAGGAGCTGACCAAGCACTCGTTCAGCTCGTTCGGCGCGCAGTTCGTCGAGGTCCGGGTGCACCGCCTCACCCGCGAGGCCCGCGTGTCGCGGATGCTCGGGGTCTTCGACGGCGGCCGGATCATCAACGACAAGGCCGCGCGCAGCCAGCTCAGCGGCGGCATGATCTGGGGTGTGTCGGCGGCGCTGCACGAGGGTTTCGAGGTGGAGCGCAGCGGCCGGCTCGCCAACGCGGACCTTGCCGGCTACCTGATCCCGGCGAACTCCGACATCCCGGACATCGAGGTCGAATTCGTGGAGTACCCGGACACGCTGCACAACGACCTCGGCGCGCGGGGCCTCGGCGAGATCGGCACGGTGGGCGTGGCGGCGGCGGTCGCCAACGCGATCCACAACGCGACCGGCATCCGCGTCCGCCACATCCCGATCCGGATCGAGGACCTGCTGGACTGACCCGCCCGGTTCAGATCAGGGCGACGCCCCGCCCCCGCACGACGACCCGGCTCGAAGGGGTTGCCGGCGGGGGCGAGGGACAGCGCCAGACGCGGATCGCGGCGCACGTCCGGGTCGATGACGGGATGTCCGTTCAGCGGGGGTTGCCGGCGCGCCACGCGACGTAGTCGGCGACCGCCGCGGCGGTGTCGAACGCGGGTGTGAAACCGGTGTCCTGGGTGAGCCGGGTGATGTCGAGGTAGGGGTCGGGACCCGGGCCGTTCTGCCGTCCCGGCCGGACGTCGAGCGCAGGCCCGGAGGTGATCGCCCGCAGGGCCTCGGCGAGTTCGCGGTTGGTGAACGGTTCGCCGCGGGACACGTTGTAGGTGTCGTGCCGCAGCGTTTCCGCCGTGGTCAGCATCGCGATCGCGCGCCCCGCGTCGGGCGCGTAGCAGCTGTCGCCGCCGTCGTCGGCGTACAGCGGCTTGGGCTGCTCACCGCGCAGCACCGCGCTGATGCAGGGCGGGATCGGGTTGAACGGCGACTCCGGGTCCATCAACGGACCCCAGGTGCTCCCGATCCGGAGGAGTACCGGCTGCACGCCGCTGCCGCGCAGGGCGTGCGTGGTGAGCGGCTCGACGGCCTTCTTGAACGCGATGATCAGGTGTGGCAGGGCCGCGGACGGCAGCGGGAGTTCCTCGTGCCACGGCACTTCGGTCCGTCCGAAGTAGACGCCGAGGCTGCTGGCGACGGCGAACCGGCGCACGCCCCAGACGCGGGCCGCGTCGAGCGCGTTGAGCAGTCCGGCCGTGTCGGTGCGGAAGAAGGCCACCGGGTCGTCGCCGGGAACGCTGCCGGCGAGGTGGACGATGTCGCCGATGTCGTGGCGGCTGCCGAGGGCGAGAAACGCGTCCCGGTCGGTGACGTCGAGAGCCTCCACGGCGACCTCGCCGGCCAGGAACGACGGCACCTCGGCCCGGTGGTGGGCGGTGCAGACCACCTCCCGGCCCAGGTCGGCGAGCGCGCGGGCGGTGTGCGCGCCGATCATGCCCAGCCCGCCGGTGACGAGAACCTTGGTCATTGCGCTCCTTCGCTGGTGATCGCCTGGGGGAAGCCGGAGAACCGGTGCGGGTCGCAGGCGCGCTCGACCGCGGCGACGACACTAGGAGCGGCGCGGCGGCGGCTCTTGAACAAAACGCGCAGGAATCAGACGAGCAGGGGCGCCCGGTCGCGCCGCGCGAGGAACGGCAGGTACGACGCGGAGTGATCGTGGCCGCAGGCGCAGCGTTCGACGTCACCGCCGAGCAGTTCACGCGGGGTGACGCCGGTCAGGCGGAGGCACTCCCGGCTGAGGTGGGCCTGGTCGGCGTACCCGGCGTCGACCGCGAGGCCGGCCACGCCGTCCACGCCGCGACGGCCCGTCGCCGTGGCGCCCGCCTGGGCGAGCGCAAGGAACCCCTGGAACCGCAACGTCCGCTGCAGGACCTTGGGGCCCATCCCCACCGCCTGGAGGCAGCGGCGGCGCAGTTGGCTCGCCGACAGAGCCAGGTGGTCGGCCAGGGTGTCGATGCCGACCGGCTGCCAGGGCATCAGCGCCGTGGCGGCCTCGCGCACCAGCGGATCCACTCTCCCCGCCGCGCGGAACCGGCGCAGGAGGTGGTGCTGCAGGAGCAAGAGCGCACGCTCGGGCGCGCCCGCGGCCTCCTCCACCAGCCGGCCGGCCGCGGGGCCCCACAGTCCGGCGAGGTCCAGGCGCTGGTCGACGAGGTCGCCCAGCGCAGCGGGCAGCGGCGGTGCGGTTCCCGGCCGGAACCGCACCCCGACGAGCGTGGTGCGGGCCGGGACGACCTCGACGTGCGGACCGGTGAGCGGGCCGAGCAGCTGCGGGCGGCCGCCGAGCGGGAAGTGGATCTCGACCCCGCCGGTGGGCAGGTGCCGCTGCACGTACGGCGCGTCGCCGGTGCGCTGGATCCAGACCGTGCGCACCACTCCGGCCAGCGCCGGCAACGGCGGCCGCTCGACGTACGACTCCCCCACGGTCATCTCCGAAGCCAACCGCGCGGGCGCGAACGGCGTCAAGGCAGGGCGCTGGAAGCGCGGTCGTCGCGCTCGGGCCACCGCACCGGGCGCGACGACCGCACGGATCAGGTTCCGGGGCGGTTCCCGGTGGGGATGGTGATCGGCGTGGTCGTCGCCGACGTGCCCTTGTTCAGGAACAGCATCGCGATCGCCCGGATGAACTGGTCGAACATGTAGAACCCGGCGGGCGCGACGGGCAGCAGGCCCTCCCGGAAGGCGATGTAGGCCGGCCACCCGGCGCGGATCAGCCCGGCCGCCGCGTAGTCCCGCCTCAGTCCGAGCCAGTCGCCGATCTCGTCGCTCAGCACGTACCGCACGAACTCGTTCAGGAACCCGCGCGTGACGCCCAGGTCGATCTGCGCGGTCAGCCCCAGCAGGTCCTCGGCCAGCTCCTGGCCCTCGAACGTCGGCGCGAGCAGCGGGGTGAGCACCGACGCGGACTGCGCGTCCGCCTCGGCCCACGTCTTCGGGATGAACTCCTCCCGCACGCCGAGCAGGTGGATGGCGACCTGCCAGGAGTGCAGGAAGGCCTCCTCGTCCGCGGGCGACATCGGGACCTTCCACTCGATCAGCTTGCGGTGCACGAACGTGCCCAGGCTGTGGAAGGTGATCAGGATGTCGCCGTTGCTGATCGGGATCCGCTTCTGCTCGTCGGCCACCGCCCGCCAGTGCGGCGACTGCGGCAGCAGGTGCCGCACCGCGGCGTGCACCAGGCGCGTCTTGTTGGCGGTGACCACGAACTGGCCTGAGGGCTCGAACGCGTCGAGGTCGCTCAGGTCGTAGCCGAAGGTGAACGTCTTCGCCGCCCGGTCCTGCATGTCGGCGCCGCCCGCGGACCAGTACACCGACTTGGCCTCCCGCGGGATGACCGTGCTCATGATGCCGCTGCCGAGCCCGTACAGCATGAACAGGTAGGTGTCCTTGCGCCGGTTGAAGTCCGCGGCGCGGCGCAGCTTGACCGGGTCGGCCCAGGTGGGCAGCTTGTTGACCTTCTGCAGCCAGGCTGACAGTTCGGCGGGCAGGCCGGCGGGCAGCGGGTCGTGGTTGTTCACCCAGGACGCCATCGCGGTGTTGACCGCCGGGATGCGGCCCTCGGCGAAGAGCCCGGCCACGACGGCGTCCACCTCGTCGTCCCAGACCCACCACGGATCCGCGCCCGTGCCGGTGCCCGCCACCGACCCGGCCGGGGACCACGCCCACGCCGGCGTGGCGCTCGCCGCGCCGACCAGACCCAGGGCGACGCCGAGCGACAGTGCTTTCCGTCGGTTGAGATCGGTCATTTACTTACCTAGCTTCCTTGGTAGGTGTGGTGGGGCATTCGTTGCCAGTCGATGAAGAGATTTCTCATTAACATATCGAGCACGGCGGCTGGTCGGCAAGAGGAGCCGCGCGGGGCGTGGTTGACTGGCGCGTATGGCCCAGTTCCCGCGTACGTCCGACGCACGGTGACCGCAGAGCCGGCCGCGGCCGTCCGGCCCCGCAACCGCAGGCAGCTCATCGTCGACGCGGCCGGGCGCGTGTTCAGCGAGCGCGGCTACCACGCGGCGTCGATGGAGGAGATCGCCGCCGGGGTCGGCATCACCGCCGCCGCCCTGTACCGGCACTTCCCGAACAAGTACGCGTTGTTCGCCGAGTGCGCGGACGTCATGGTCGACGGCCTCCTCGCCGCGCTGGACGAGGTGCCCGCCGGAGCGCCCCTGGCCGACGTGCTCGCGGCCGCCACCCGCGTCACCGTCGCCCACCGCGCGTCCGGCGGGCTCTACCGGTGGGAGTCCCGCTACCTCGACCGCGCGGACCGGCGGGTGCTGCGGGGCAAGTTCGCGCGTGTCGTCGAGCGGGTGGCGGAGGCGGTGCGGCGCGAGCACCCGCGCCCCGACGAGCACCTGCGGGCCGTGGCGGCGCTCGGCGCGATCGGGTCGATCACGATGCACCACACGTCGATCGCCCAGCGACGGCTGGAGGACGAGCTGCGGAGCTGCGCGCTGCGCGTGGCGGCGGCCGACCCGGAGGCGAGCGCCGCGCACGCGGTCGAACTCCCCGCGCAACCGGTGGCGCGGACGCGGCGCTCGGAGATCCTCGCGGCCGCCGTGCCGCTGTTCGAACGGGACGGGTTCGCCGCGGTCACCAACGGCCGGATCGCCGAGGCCGTCGGCCTGGTCCCGTCCGCGCTGTACCGCTACTTCCCGGGCAAGGCCGACATCCTGGCGGCGGCGTGCCTGCAGGCGGCGGCGCTCCTGACGCAGGCGGTGGACCACAACCTGCGCGGGGTGACCGATCCGCGTGACGCGCTCGCCGCGCTGACGGCCACCTACGTGGCGTACAGCTTCGAGTACAACGCTCTCACCACGGTCGCGAACGCCGAGATCGTCGGGCTGCCGGACGACCTGCGGCGCCCGCTGGTCGCCGCGCAGCGGGACCACATCGCGGTGTGGGAGCAGCACCTGCGGACGGTGCGGCCGGAGCTCGACTCGCGGCAGGCGCGGGTGCTGGTGCACGCCGGTTTCGGCGTGGTGGTCGAGTCCGGGCGCCGGCTTCGGTGGGAGGACAGCCCGGCGCACCGCGCCACCGTGTCGGCGCTGGTGCTGAGCGCGCTGGGCGCCTGATCCTGGGCGCCTAAGAGGCCCTAACAGATTGAGTGTTTCTTGAGTCGGCGCCAGCAGATGATGCTGCAGGCGATGCTGAGGAAGGCTTGGTGGATGTCGTCGCGGATT
>NZ_JBEXTZ010000018.1:0-103408 GCF_040614195.1 Amycolatopsis sp. NPDC006125 | reverse complement strand
ACCCCCAACCACAAGGTGGTGACGGGAGTTACGCCGTGTGGACCGCCGCCAGCCGGTCCGGCCGTGGCGGCAGGAGCGGCAGCGCCACCAGGACAGCATGCCGTTCGGCGCGCCGCCGCTGCCGCCGAACGACCCCGACGCGACCATGCTGATCCCGCGGATCAGCGGCGTGCAGGGCGGCAACCGCTGGCCGGTGGCCGACCCGGACGTGCTGCGGCCCTACGACGCGCTGGCGACGCGGATGATGCCACGCATCACGGCGTCGCCGTCCACCTCGTTCGGCGAGGGTCCCGGCCTGGACGCCACCGGCTTCCACGCGCCCGTCGAGGCGCCGGAGAAGCCGGCCGCGCCGTCGCTGGCGAAGTCCAGCAGCCGGATCGCCATCGCGTCCCTGATCAGCCGGATCACCGGGTTCCTCTGGAAGATCATGCTGGTCTGGGCCGTGGGCACCGGCGTGGTGAACGACTCGTTCAACATCGCCAACACGCTGCCCAACATCGTCTTCGAGCTGCTGCTCGGCGGCGTCCTGAGCAGTGTGGTGGTGCCGCTGCTGGTGCGGTCGCAGGACGACAAGGACGGCGGCCTGGCCTACACCCAGCGCATGCTGACGGTGGCGTTCGTGCTGCTGGTGATCGGCACGGTGGTCGCGGTGGCCGCCGCGCCGTGGCTGACCTCGCTCTACCTGGACGGCGAACCGGGCAAGACCAGCTCGGACCTGACCACGGCGTTCGCCAGGCTGCTGCTGCCGGAGATCCTGTTCTACGGCCTGTTCGCGCTGCTCTCGGCGATCCTCAACGCCAAGCAGATCTTCGGGCCGCCGGCCTGGGCGCCGGTGGTGAACAACCTTGTCGTGATCTTCACGCTGGCCGTGTTCATGCTCACCCCCGGCGAGATCACGTTCAACCCGGTCGAGATGAGCCAGCCGAAGCTGCTGCTGCTGGGCATCGGCGTGACCATGGGCATCGTCGTGCAGGCGATCATGCTGGTGCCGCCGCTGCTGCGCAGCGGGTTCCGGTTCAAGTGGCGCTGGGGCATCGACAAGCGCATGAAGGAGTTCGGCGGCCTCGCGCTGTGGATCCTCGGCTACGTCGCGGTCAGCCAGATCGGCTTCACCGTCAACACCCGCGTGCTGACCAGCGGTGACCCGGGCGGTGTGACGATCTACTCGAACGCCTGGCTGCTGTTCCAGCTGCCGTACGGCGTCATCGGCGTCTCGCTGCTCACCGCGATCATGCCGCGGCTGTCGCGCAACGCCGCCGACGGCGACACCCGCAAGGTGGTCGCCGACCTGTCCTACGCCTCCCGCATCTCGACGGTGATGCTCGTGCCGATCGCCGCGGTGATGTCGGTGATCGGCACCTCGGTCGGTGTGGCGTTGTTCAGCGGCGGGGAGAACTCGACCGCGGACGCGTCGCGGCTGGGTGAGGCACTGGCCATCTCGGCGTTCGGCCTGCTGCCGTACGCGCTGGTGATGCTGCAGCTGCGGGTGTTCTACGCGATGAAGGACGCCCGCACGCCGACGCTGATCATGGTCGTGATGACCCTGGTCAAGATCCCGCTGCTGTACCTGTGCCCGGTGCTGCTGTCGGACCAGAACATCGTGCTGGGCGCGATGATGGTCAACTCGCTGACGTTCGTGGTCGGCGCGATCATGGGCCAGGTCTGGCTGTGGGTCAGCCTGGGCAACCTGCGCAGCAAGCGCGTGCTCGGCGTCATCCTGTTCACCGTCGTGGCGAGCGGGCTGGGTGTGCTGGCCGCGGTCGCGGTCGGCTGGGTGGTCCCGGACTTCGGCGAGCGGCTGACCGCGTGGATCAAGCTGATCCTGCAGGGCATCGTCGGCCTCGGTGTGTCGTTCGGCGTACTGGCGCTGCTCAGGGTGGACGAGCTGTCGCCGGCCACGAAGAGAATCACCCGATTGATCAAGCGCGGGTAACGAACCACTCACGGATAACCCTGTCTCACCCCGTGTGTTCACGTACCCTCGACCACAGGGCGCGGGAAAGAGAGCGTGGGGTGAACGAGAAGCGGAGCGAGCAGTCCGGTCCGATCCGGACGGGTGTCCGCGCGAGGGGAGGCTCCCTCGCGCCGGGCAGCGTGGTCGGAGACGGCCGGTACCGGTTGCTCGCCCAGTTCGGCATCGACGAGCGGGCGGGCGCCCACCTGTGGCGTGCGCGGGACGGCCAGCTGCGGCGGGACGTCGCGCTGACGCTGCTCGTCGGCGACCCCGCGGACGCCGAAGCCGCACGTCAGGCCCGCAAGACCCTCGAACGCGCCACGCACGCCGCCAAGTTCAACCACGAAGCGGTCGCCAGGGTGCTCGACGTGCTCACCCTCGGCAACGGCATCACCTCCGGTGAGGGCCTGCTGGGCGTCGTGGTCACCGAGTGGACCAAGGGCACCGACCTGATCGATCTGGTCGCCGACCGCCCGGTCCAGCCGCTCGCCGCGGCCCGGATGGTCCAGCGGCTCGCCGAGGCCGTCGAGCGGGCCCACCACTCCGGTCTCGTGCTCGGCCTGGACCACCCGCAGCGCCTGCGCCTGACCACCGAAGGCTCGCTCCGCCTGGCGTTCCCCGGCCCGCTGCCGGACGCGACGCTGCGCGACGACGTGAAGGCCATCGGCGGGATCCTGTACCTGCTGCTCACCGGCCGCTGGCCGCTGCCGGGCGGGCCGGCCGCGATCCCGGCCGCGCCGCACGCCCCGAACGGACGGCTCGTGCCGCCGCGCTCGCTGCAGCCGTCGGTGCCGCAGGAGCTGTCGTCGCTGGCGGTCCGCACGGTCGAGGACGGCGGCCCTGGCGGCATCCGCACCAGCGCCGCGATCGTGCGCGCGCTGGAGATGGCCGCCGAGGCCGAGGAGCGGACGCAGCTGATCAAGGCCCAGATGGAGGCCGACGGCGACGGCACGATCTGGACGACGAAGAAGCCGGTCAAGGACCGCGCGCGGCGGCGAAAGCTGGCGCTCGGCGTCACCGTGCTGGTCGTCGCCGCGGTCGCGATCCTGGCCTGGCTCGGCATGCTGGCGATCAGCTTCTTCCAGGACGATCCCAGCTCGGGCGGCCCGCCGATCAACGTGGCCAACCCGACCCCGACGGCGTCCGCGTCGGCCCCGGTCAACCCGTCGCCGAACCCGCCGCCGTCGCCCGGCGGGCAGGCGCAGATCGGCGCCGCGGTCGGCCCGGAGAGCGTCACGGTCTACAACCCGGACGGCAACGGCGACAACACCAGCCGGGCCCGCAACACCGTGGACGGCGACCCCACCACGATCTGGCGGACCGACCAGTACCGGCAGCAGTTCCCGGCCATCAAGGAGGGCGTCGGGCTGCTGGCGAGCTTCGACAAGCCGATCAACCTGGCGAAGATCACGGTGGCCGCGGACAGCCCGGGCACCTCGATCGAGGTCCGGCTGGCCGATTCGCGCAACCCGGAGCTGGCCGACACCCGCGTGATCGGCACGGCCACGTTGAACGGGCAGACCACCGACATCACCCTTCCGCAGCCCCAGCAGGGGCAGTACGTGATCATCTGGATCACTCAGCTGAGTGACACGGACAAGGGCTACCAGTCCCAGATAGGCGAATTGACCTTCCTCCCCGCCCAGTAGGGTGCTGCGGGTGACCGCAGCTGCACCAACGGACGCCGACCTCATCGCGGCGCACGCGTCGGGGGATCCGCACGCGTTCAGCGAACTGGTCCGGCGGCATCGGGACCGCATGTGGGCGGTGGCCCTGCGCACCCTGCGCGACCCCGAGGAAGCCGCCGACGCCCTGCAGGACGCCTTCATCTCCGCCTTCCGCGCCGCCGCGAACTTCCGCGCGGAATCCCAGGTCACCACCTGGTTGCACCGGATCGTGGTGAACGCCTGCCTGGACCGGGTCCGGCGCAGGCAGGCCCGTCCGACGGTGCCGCTGCCGGAGACCGGCGTGAACGAGCCGGCCACGCCGCGGGACTCGATGGCCGACCGGGAGACCCGGCTGGTCATCAAGGAGGCGCTCGCGCAGCTGCCGGAGGACCAGCGGATGCCGATCGTGCTGGTCGACGTCGAGGGGTACTCGGTCAGCGAGACCGCGAAGATGCTCGGCATCGCGGAGGGCACGGTGAAGAGCCGCTGCGCCCGCGGCCGCGCCAAACTCGCCAAAGTTCTCGGCCATCTCCGGAACCCGGATGCATTAGCGAACGTCCCAACTCCCGAAAGCAAACGGGAGCGCGGCGGCCGGTCTGGGGCACAGCGCGAGAGGGAGGGACGATGACAGACGAGAGTCGGGGGATCGAGGCCGCCGGCCCGCCCTGGTCTGTCGACCTGCTCGCGGACCTGCACGCCGGCGTCCTGGACGACGACGAAGCCGCCCGCCTGTGGCCGCTGGTGCAGGCCGATCCCGAGGCACGCGCGATCATCGAGGCGCTGGAGGCGACCACCGCCGACCTGGCTGAGCTGAGCGCGGACGTCCCGCCGATGCCGGCCGAGTTCGCGGCCCGCCTGGACGCCGCGATCGCCGAGGAGTCGCGCCGCGCGTTCCCGCAGCAGCAGCAGCAGCCGGGCGTGGCGCCGGTGGTGAGCCTGGACGCGGCCCGCCGTCGCCGCAACAAGCGCATCGGCTGGATCAGCGGGGTGGTGGCCGTGGCCGCCGCCGCGGTGGCCGCCGTCGCGATCGCCATCCCGGGTGGCACGTCGCCGTCGCCGGGCAGCAACGTGGCCGCGCCCCCGCCGGGTCAGAGCGCGCCGCAGCCGCCGCTGAACCTGCGCAGCGACCAGGCCGCGAGCGCGGTCGGCCAGATGCAGGGCACGTTCGACTACGGACCGCTGGGCAACGCGGACGCGCTGCAGACGTGCCTGACCGCCGCCGGCTTCGCCGACACCGCCAAGCCGATCGGCGTCCGCCAGGGCTCGATCGACGGGCAGCCGGCCGTGCTGACCCTGCTGACCACCGGTCAGCTGGCGAAGTTCCGGCTGGTCGCGTTCGCCCCGACCTGCGGCGCGGGCAACGCCGGGGTGCTCTTGGACAAGGTGATCGGGTAAGCGCGTTCCACGTCACGGGCGAGCCGTGTCACGCCGGGAACACTGGACCCTACGATCGTGTTGAGCCTGGTACGCAGGTCACGACGAGCGGAGGTCTACGGGTGGCAGCGGAAAACGTTCGGAACCTCATCATCGTGGGGTCGGGTCCGGCCGGGTACACGGCCGCGGTGTACGCCGCGCGTGCCCAGCTCGAACCGCTGGTGTTCGAGGGTTCCCAGTTCGGCGGCGCGCTCATGACCACCACCGAGGTCGAGAACTACCCCGGCTTCCGGGACGGCATCCAGGGCCCGGACCTGATGGAGGAGATGCGCAAGCAGGCCGAGCGCTTCGGCGCGGAGCTGCGCGCCGAGGACGTGGAGAAGCTCGAGCTGGAGGGCGACGTCAAGTACGTCACCGCCCACGGCACGCGCTACGCGGCCAAGGCCGTCGTCCTCGCCATGGGTTCGGCCGCGCGCTACCTCAACGTGCCCGGTGAGCAGGAGCTGCTCGGCCGCGGTGTCTCGGCGTGCGCGACCTGTGACGGCTTCTTCTTCCGCGACCAGGACATCGCCGTGCTCGGCGGTGGCGACTCCGCCATGGAGGAGGCCACCTTCCTGACCAAGTTCGCCCGGTCGGTGACGATCGTGCACCGGCGCGAGGAGTTCCGCGCCTCCAAGATCATGCTCGAGCGCGCCCGCGCGAACGAGAAGATCAAGTGGGCGCTGAACAAGCAGGTCGTCGAGGTGCTGGGCGACACCACCGTGTCCGGCCTGAAGCTCAAGGACACCGTCACCGGCGAGGAGTCGGTGCTCGACGTCACCGGCTTCTTCGTCGCGATCGGCCACGACCCGCGCAGCGAGCTGGTCAAGGGCCAGGTCGAGCTGGACGCCGAGGGTTACGTCCTGACCAAGGGCCGCACCTCCTACACCAACCTGCCGGGCGTCTTCGCCGCGGGCGACCTGGTCGACCACACCTACCGGCAGGCCATCACCGCCGCAGGCTCGGGCTGCTCCGCGGCCATCGACGCCGAGCGCTGGCTGGCCGAGCACGCCGGCAACCCCGAAGCCGAGATCGCGCCCGAACTGGTGGGCGGCGGCTACGGCTCCGCGAACTGAACTCCAAGCTCGTACCAAGTAGGGAGATGAAATGTCCGACACCGTCAAGGTGACCGATAAGTCCTTCGCCGACGACGTTCTGACCAGCGACAAGCCGGTCCTGGTCGACTTCTGGGCGACCTGGTGCGGGCCGTGCAAGATGGTCGCCCCGGTGCTCGAGGAGATCGCCGCCGAGCACAAGGACAAGCTGACCGTCGCGAAGCTGGACATCGACGAGAACCCGGGCACCGCCCGCGACTACCAGGTCATGTCGATCCCGACGCTGATCCTGTTCCAGGGCGGCAAGCCGGTGAAGCAGATCGTCGGCGCCAAGCCGAAGGCCGCGCTGCTGTCGGATCTGTCCGACGTTCTCGCCTGACGAAGGCAACCCGGACCCGGGGGTAAACGTCTTCTACGGACGGCCCCCGGGTTTTTCCATGCTCACCCGCCCGGATGACGCACCGACCGGCCCTACGCGGTCACGGAGAGTCCTCAGGGCAGAATGGGTACCCGAGGTTAGCCCGAGACTGTTTGTGCCGCATCGGTTTTTGATCGATGCCCAAGGAAAGAGCGAGGAGTGCATGCGGGTGCTCCGCCGCGGCGACGTCGGGGACGACGTCGCTGAGATCAGGTCGATGCTGGCCTCGATCGGTCTGCTCCGGCCGGATGCCGGCAACCTGTTCGACCACGAGGTCGAACGGGCCGTCCGCGGGTTCCAGCAGCGCCGAGGGCTGCTCATCGACGGCGTCGTCGGCCCGGCCACCTACCACGTGCTGCGCGGCGCGACCTTCCACCTTGGCAGCAGGCCGCTGGCCTACCTGATCTCCTCGCCGGTGCACGGCGACGACGTGTTCGCGCTGCAGGACCGGCTGACCGAGCTGGGCTACGACGCCGGCCGCCCGGACGGCATGTTCGGCCCGAAGACCGAGCACGCACTGCGCAACTTCCAGCGCGACTACGGCCTGGTCATCGACGGCATCTGCGGCCCGGCGACCGTGCGCGCGCTGCGGCAGCTCTCCCCGCGTGCCCGTGGTGGCCGCCCGGTGCTGCTGCGCGAGCAGGAGCAGGTCCGCCAGTCCGGGCCGCGGCTGCGTGGCAAGCGGATCGTCATCGACCCCGGTCACGGCGGCGCCGACCCGGGTGTGGAGATCGGCGGCCTGCGCGAGGCCGACATCGTGTGGGACCTGGCGCGCCGTCTGGAAGGCCGGATGAAGGCCACCGGCATGGAGGCGCTGATCTCGCGTGGCCCGGACACCGGGCCTGCGGAGGCGGAGCGCGCCGCGTTCGCCAACAACGCGGGCGCCGACCTGTTCCTGTCGCTGCACTGCGACCGCAACTCCTCGCCGCACGCGCAGGGCGTCGCCTCGTTCCACTGGGGCAACGGCCTGGGCACCACGTCGACGGTGGGTGAGCTGCTGGCCGGCTACCTGCAGCGCGAGGTGGCCGCCCGCACCGGTCTGCTGGACTGCCGGACGCACGCCAAGACCTGGGACATCCTACGGCTGACGCGGTGCCCTGCGGTGCGGATGGAAATCGGCTACCTGAGCAACCCCGGCGACCGGGCGAAGCTGTCCGACCCGGCGTTCCGCGACATCGTCGCCGAGGGCATCCTGATCGCCGTCAAGCGCCTGTACCTGCTCGGTGAGGGCGACCAGCCGACCGGCACGTTCACGTTCGCCGACGTGCTCGCCCACGAGCTGGCGAAGGCCGAATAAGCCCACTCGTTCACAGCAGTTGTCCACAGAAACCTGTGGACAACTGCTGCCTTGTGGACCGTTTCTGTGGATAACTCCGTCTACGCGCGGGCTGTGCTGGGTTCGGCTGTGGTGATGGTCACCTGGCCGAGGAGCCGCTCCAGCGCCGCTTCGACGTCTTCCTTCCAGGACAGCGCCGACCGGATCTCCAGGCGCAGCCTGGGCCACTTGGGGTGCGGGCGCACGGTCTTGAACCCGACCGCGGTGAGGAAGTCGGCCGGGACCACGCAGGTGTGCCCCAGCAGCTCGTTGTCGGCGTCGTCCGGGCTCGCGTCGCCGAACGCCTCGATCGCACGCACACCGCGGCGCGTCATGTCCTTGGCGACCGCCTGGATGAGCGTGCGGCCCAGCCCGCCACCGCGGAACTCGGGCAGCACCTGGAAGCTCGTCAGCAGCACCGCGTCCGCGCTGGGCGGGGACGTGGGGAAGGCGACCGAGCGCGGCACCAGGTTCGGCGGGGCGTACAACACGAACCCGACGGGCAGCGAGTCGCTGTAGATGATGCGGCCGCAGGAGCCCCACTCCAGCAGCACCGAGGAGACCCAGGCCTCCTTCTCGACCTCGGTCTGGCCGAACTCCTCCGCCTGCGCGCGCAGGTGCGGCGCGAGCTCCCAGTACACGCACCGGCGGCAGTTCTTGGGCAGGTGTTCCAGGTTGTCGAGGGTGACGCCCACGACTCGACGCGACACCTGATCCCCTCCCCGGATTTCGCGGCGGCCGGCCCGACGTGGAGCAGGGCGTGGCGTACCGCCGCAGCCTGCTCGGCCGCATTTGAGGATAGGCGTCTGTGACCCGCGCCGGAAGGCCGGGAATATCACAAGGACGAGTGGTTACACTCGGGAAACTGACCATTCGACAGAGCGAAGTGCGATGACTGCGAATCCACCCGAGCACACTGGCCGCCGAGACCTCGATCCCCACCTCGCCCGTTACGCCGCCCGCACGGCAGGCATGACGGCGTCGGAGATCCGAGCTCTCTTCGCGGTGGCCAGCCGCCCGGAGGTGGTTTCGCTCGCCGGCGGCATGCCGAACCTCGCCGCGCTCCCGCTGGACAGCCTGTCTTCGCAGGTAGGGGAGATCATCGCGGAGGACGGCCTGGTCGCGCTGCAGTACGGCTCCGCGCAGGGCGTGCCGGTGCTGCGCGAGCAGATCTGCGAGGTCATGGCGATGGAGGGCATCAACGCGCACTCCGACGACGTCGTGGTGACCGTCGGCTCCCAGATGGGCCTGGACATGGTCACCCGGCTGTTCTGCGACCCTGGCGACGTCGTGCTGGCCGAGGGGCCGTCCTACGTGGGCGCGCTGGGCTCGTTCGCCGCGTACCAGGCGAAGGTTGTGCACGTCGTGATGGACGACCAGGGGCTGGTGCCGGAGGCGCTGCGGGAGGCACTCGCGGCCGCCGAGAAGGCCGGGCAGCGGGTCAAGTTCCTCTACACGATCCCGAACTTCCACAACCCGGCCGGCGTGACGCTCGCGGTCGAGCGGCGCGCCGAGATCCTCGCGATCTGCCGGGCGCACGGCGTGCTGGTGGTCGAGGACAACCCGTACGGACTGCTCGGCTTCGACGGCCAGACCTACCCGGCACTGCGGTCGCTCGACCCGGACAACGTCGTGTACCTGGGCTCGTTCTCCAAGACGTTCGCCTCCGGCCTGCGGGTCGGCTGGGTCCTGGCGCCGCACGCGGTGCGGGAGAAGCTGGTGCTGGCCGCGGAGTCGGCCACGCTGTGCCCACCGAGCCTCAACCAGATGATCGTGTCGCGGTACCTGGCCACGCACGACTGGAAGGGCCAGATCAAGACCTTCCGCGAGAACTACCGGGAGCGGCGGGACGCGATGCTCTCCGCCCTGGAGCAGCACCTGCCGTCCGGCTGCAGCTGGACGCACCCGGACGGCGGTTTCTACGTGTGGGTGACGGTGCCGGAGGGTGTCGACACCAAGGCGATGCTGCCGCGCGCCGTCACCGCCCGGGTCGCGTACGCGTCCGGAACCGGTTTCTACGCCGACGGTTTCGGCAGCAGGCAGATGCGGTTGTCGTACTGCTACCCGACGCCCGAGCGGATCAAGGAGGGCGTGCGACGCCTGGCCGCGGTGCTCGAGTCCGAAATGGACCTGGTGCGCACGTTCGGTAACGTCAGCATGCGCGCGATCCCCGGCCCGGAGACGCCGTCGCCGGACACGGCCTGATCGCCGCGCTGCTGAGTCCTATTTAGACTGTTGATTGAGGAGAGTGCCGGCGTGGTTATGCCGACCGTCGCCGTTCTCGCGGGCGGGCTTTCGCATGAACGCGATGTCTCGCTGCGGTCCGGCCGCAGGCTGTCCGCCGCGCTGCGGGAGCAGGGGCTGACCGTCGAGGAGTGGGACACCGACGCGGGCCTGCTCGACCGGTTGCGGTCCGAGCGGCCCGACGCGGCCGTCGTGGCACTGCACGGTGGCCAGGGCGAGAACGGGTCGGTGCAGACCGTCCTGGAGATGCTGAAGGTGCCGTACGTGGGCACCAGCTCGCGCGGGTGCCGCCGGGCGTGGGACAAGCCGACCGCGAAGGCCGTGCTGTCCGCCGCCGGGTACGCGACCCCGGACTGGGTCGTGCTGCCGCACAGCACGTTCCGGGAGCTGGGCGCGCAGGGCGTGCTGGATGCGATCGTCGACCACCTGGGCCTGCCGCTGATCCTCAAGCCCGACCAGGGCGGGTCCGCGCTGGGCGCCCAGGTCGTGCGGGACGCCGCCGAGCTTCCCGCCGCGATGGTGGGCTGCTTCGCGTACGGCGACACCGTGCTGGCGGAGCGGCTGGTCGAGGGCGTCGAGGTCGCGGTGGCGGTCGTCGAGCGGGACGGGGAGCCGGAGGCGCTGCCCGCCGTGGAGATCGTGCCGGAGAGCGGTGTCTACGACTACACCTCGCGCTACACCGCGGGGCTGACCGACTTCTTCGCGCCGGCCCGGCTGCCGGAGGCGTCCGCGAAGGCGGTCGGCGAACTGGCCGTCGCCGCGCACAAGCTGCTCGGTCTGCGGGACATCTCGCGGACCGACGCGATCGTGACCGCCGACGGCACGGTCCAGTTCCTCGAAGTGAACTCGTCGCCGGGCCTCACCGAGACGTCGACCGTGCCGATGGCGATCGAGACCGCGGGCACGTCGCTCGGCGCCGTGTTCACCGATCTCGTCGCGCGGGCGATCCGCCGGTCCGCCTGACACGTCCCCGGAACCACTGAGGGCCACCTTCCCAAGCGGGAGGTGGCCCTCAGTGTTGTCAGATCAAATCATCACCGTGACGAAACGACCTGGTGTCATTCCTCATCGGTTCGCAGCGCCTGATTTGTCCGATTCGGGTCCATGATCGAGACGATTCGCTCCAGATCGTCGATCGAGCCGAACTCGACGACGATGCGCCCCTTCCGGCGGCCGAGGTCGACCTTGACGCGGGTGTCGAAGGTGTCCGACAGCCGGTTCGCCAGATCCTGGAGACCGGGCGCCTGCATCGCCTTGCGGGGAGCGGCCTTCGGCTTGGCCGGCGCCTCGCTCTTCTTGAGAGTCACCGCCTCCTCGGTCGCGCGGACCGAGAGCCCCTCGGCGACGATGCGCGTCGCGAGCTCCTCCTGCTGCTCCGGATCTTCGAGCGAGAGCAGCGCCCGGGCGTGCCCGGCGGAGAGAACCCCGGCGGCGACGCGGCGCTGCACGGGGAGGGGGAGCTTGAGCAGCCGGATGGTGTTGGTGATGACCGGACGGCTGCGGCCGATGCGGGAGGCGAGCTCCTCGTGCGTCACCTCGAACTCGTCGAGCAGCTGCTGGTAGGCGGCCGCCTCTTCGAGCGGGTTCAGCTGGACGCGGTGGATGTTTTCCAGCAGCGCGTCCCGCAGCATCGCTTCGTCGGCGGTCTGCCGGACGATGGCCGGGATGTTCTCCAGCTCGGCCCGCTGGGACGCACGCAGACGGCGCTCGCCCATGACGAGCTCGTACTCACCGCCGCCGAGTTCGCGGACGACGATCGGCTGCATGAGGCCGAACTCGCGGATCGAGTGCTCCAGCTCGGCGAGGGCGTCCTCGTCGAAGACCTGCCGCGGCTGCTTCGGGTTGGGCTTGACCGAGCTCGTCGGGATCTCGCGGTAGACGGCGCCGGCCACCTCACCGCTGGGGACGACCTCGCTGTTGGCCGCGAACCAGTCCTTGTCACCGTTGCGAGACGGCGCCTCCGGGCGGGCCGGCGCACTGGGGGTGTTCTCGCCTGCGGGCGGTCCGGTCGGGATCAGCGCGGCCAGGCCACGCCCCAGGCCACCCCTGCGTTCGGTCATAACGTGCCCCTCCTCGATCCGTTGCTGCTGCCACGCTCCGCGAGTTCGCGAGCCGCATCGACGTAGCTCATCGCGCCCCGCGAACCCGGGTCGTACGCCAGCACGGTCTGGCCGTAGCTGGGCGCCTCGGACACCTTCACGTTGCGGGGGATGACGGTCTTGAGGACGACGTCGCCGAAGTGGTCGCGCACCTCGGCAGTCACCTGGTCGGCCAGCTTGGTGCGGCCGTCGTACATGGTGAGGAGGATCGTCGAGACGGAGAGGCTGGGGTTGAGGTGCTTCTGCACCAGCTCGATGTTGCTGAGGAGCTGCCCGAGGCCTTCGAGTGCGTAGTACTCGCACTGGATCGGGATGAGCACCTCGCGGGCGGCGACCATCGCGTTGACCGTGAGGAGGCCGAGCGAGGGCGGGCAGTCGATGAAGACGTAATCGACGCCGAGCTGGTCGACCACCTCGCCGGTGAGCGCCTCCTTCAGCCGCGATTCGCGGGAGGGCATCTCGACGAGCTCGATCTCGGCGCCGGCGAGGTCGATCGTCGCGGGAACGCAGAACAGGTTGGGGGACTGCTCGCTGACGGCCATCGCCTCGCCCAGGGGGAGGTCGCCGAGGAGGACGTCGTAGATGGAGGGGGTGCCGGAGCGGTGGTCCACGTTGAGCGCGGTGCTGGCGTTGCCCTGCGGGTCGAGGTCGATGACGAGGGTCTTGAGCCCGTGCACCGCGAGGGCCGCGGCGAGGTTGACGGCGCTGGTCGTCTTGCCGACGCCGCCCTTCTGGTTGGCGACGGTCAGCACGCGGCGCTGATCGGGCCGGGGGAGGGAGTTGGGTTCCGGGTGCAGCACGCGGGCGGCGCGCTCGGCCTCTTCGGCAATGGGGGTCCAGTCTGACGCAGGCGGGGTCACCGGCCGAGCCACCTTTCCGCAATCGACGCTGTTGGTTTCACGTGGAACATGGGTCGCATCATGCTGATCTGGCCTCCACAAGCCATCCAGTACGCCATCCTGTCATCCCGCACGGCGCGGGCGACGGGCACTTCGTACGCGCTCCACCCGCACCACGGTCGTCGGCGTTTCGAGCACGCCGACCCCGCATTCAGAGACCGTTGGAGCACCCCCACCGACGCGGGCAACCGCCTTCGCATCACGGGCAACTTCGTCCCGGGCACTAGCTCCCTTGACTGCGAGCATCATGCCACCCTCCCGGACGAGGGGGAGGCACCAGCCCGCCAATCGCGCGAGCGGAGCGACGGCCCGCGAGGTGACGACGTCCGCGGTCCCGACGCGATCCCGGAGTGCCTTCTCCTCCGCCCGGCCGCGGACGACGGTGACGTCCAGTTTGATGGTCTCGGCGACTTCGTTCAACCAGTCGGCGCGCCGAGCCATGGGCTCGACGAGAACGACCTCCAGATCCGGCCGCGCGATGGCGAGCGGCACTCCGGGAAAGCCGGCGCCGGACCCGACGTCGATCACCCGGACGCCGTCCGCGATCCGCTCACCGACGACGGCGGAGTTCAACAGGTGCCGATCCCAAAGCCGCTCCACCTCACGCGGCCCGATCAACCCCTGCTCGACGCCGAACCGCTCGAGCATCTCAGCGAAGGCGACGGCCTGATCGAGCCCATCGCCGAACACTCGCCCCGCCACGTCGGGCACCGGCACCACTAGCACTCCTCGGGTTTCACGTGAAACGACCAACGCCCCCGATTCTCCACGACGCGAACATCATCGCGGGGAGGCGGACCGCAACTGTGGACGGTTTCACGTGAAACTGCCCGAGGAGTGTCAGTGGCTGGTTCCACGTGAAACCGACGCACAGTCATAGACGCGACCCGCACGCGAGCCACCCGACCCGCACGAAGCGAGCAACCTTCCGAGAGTCTCGCGTCCGCGCAATGCGCGGCGCCGTGTCGGGCGGAGCCACCACGAGACCCGCCAACCCGCGCGGTACCACCGCCGCGGCCGTTTCGCAGCGAGCCGCGAGCGGGCCGCCGATCGGACTGCGGGCACAGGAAGAGCCACCGCTCTGACGCGCCTACCGCGGCACACCTCGTCGCCACCGCCAAAGAACCACCGCTCGAAATCGCGGACATAAAAAAGGCGGCCCACCGAAGTGGGCCGCCTTCCGAGAAACCTGAACGCCTACGCGTCCGGCATCACCACGACACGCCGCTTGGGCTCCTCGCCTTCGCTTTCGCTCTTGACGCCGCCCACCGCGGCCACCGCGTCGTGGACGACCTTTCGCTCGAACGGGCTCATCGGCTGCAGCCGCACCTTCTCGCCCGTCGCCTTGACCGTCTCGGCCGTCGTGCGGCCCAGCTCGCTCAGCTCGGCGCGGCGGCCGGCCCGCCAACCGGCGATGTCGAGCATCAGCCGGCTCCGGGTGCCGGTCTCCTGCTGCACCGCGAGCCGCGTCAGTTCCTGCAGCGCCTCAAGCACCTGGCCGCGTCCGCCGACCAGCTTCTCCAGATCGTCACCGCCGTCGATGCTCACGATCGCGCGGCCGCTCTCCACGTCGAGGTCGATGTCCCCGTCGTAGTCGAGCAGGTCCAGCAGCCGCTCCAGGTAGTCGCCCGCGATGTCGCCCTCGCGGACCAGCAGGTCCTCCGTCGACGAACCCGTCGCCTCCGCAGCGGGCGCCTCGTCGTCAGCGTCGATCGCTTCGACCGTCTCCGCCATCGTCATCTCCTTTCACCGGGCTCCAGCGCTCAGCGGCGCTTCTGCCCCGAGCCCTTCTGTCCTGAGTTCTTGCCGCCCTGCGAAGGCTTCTTGCGCTTCTGCGCCGAGCCGTTCTGCGGGCGTTGCCCCTGCTGCGGGAAGCGGTGCGGGGAGCCGGCCTTCGAGCCCGGCTTCTGCCCGGTCGCCTTGCCGTCGGCGGCCGGCTTGCCGTCGGCGGCCGGCTTGTCGGCCGCGCCGTCACCGTCGTCCGTCTTCTTCGGCTGGACCGGCTTCTGGCCCGGCTTCGGCTTCGCACCCGGGCGCGGCGCCAGCGAGTTGCGCTTCTCGGCGGCCTCGGCCTTCTTCTGCGCCTCTTCCTTGTCGATGCGCGTGTAGACCAGGCGCTGCTGCATCAGGGTCCAGCCGTTGTTCGCCAGCCAGTAGACGAGCAGACCGATCGGGAAGAACGCACCGAACACCAGAACACCGAGCGGGAAGATGTACATCGTCAGCCGCTGCATCATCTGCGTCTGCGGCGTGATCGCCTCGGGGTTCAGGTTCTGCCGCTGCGCCGAGTGCCGCGCGGTCAGGTGGGTCAGGACCGACGCGAGGATCATCAGCGGGATCGCGACCGGCGCGACGTGCCAGTGCCAGCCGCCGCCCTGACCGCCCAGCATCGAGGCGTTGTGGATGGCATCGCCGATGTTGACGCCGAACAGCTTCGCGTGCACGTACGACTCGACGCCGGCCTGGTCGAAGAAGTAGTTCTCCGTCTTCGGGCTGCCGTCCGCGGGCTGGATGGAGAACGCGCGCAGCACCCAGTTCAGACCGATGAACACCGGGATCTGCAGCAGCATCGGCAGGCAGCTGCCCAGCGGGTTGACGCCGTGCTCCTTCTGGAGCTTCTGCATCTCCATCGCCTGGCGCTGGCGGTCGTTCGCGTACTTCTTCTGAATCTTCTTCAGTTCCGGCGCGAACTCCTGCATCTTCTTCATCGACCGGACCTGGTTCACGAACGGCTTGAACATGATGCCGCGAACCGTGAAGGTCAGGAAGATGATCGCCAGGAGCCAGGTGATCGCGTTGTCGGCCCCGAAGACGAACCCGAAGACCTTGTGCCAACACCACAGGATGAAGGACACGGGGTAGTAGATGAAGTCGAGCACTGAGCTACTCCTCGGTTGACAAACCAGGTCTCTGGTGGCGCCACGAGAACACCTCAGGCACCGGGTCGCGGCCGGGCATCGTCCACGGGCCGCAGCGCAGCAGCCGTCGGAGGGCGAGGTAACTGCCCTTCGCGGCGCCGAAGCGGGTCAGAGCCTCGACCGCGTACGTGCTGCAGCTGGGGTAGAAGCGGCAGCTCGGCGGGAGGTAGGGCGAGATGAAACGGCGGTAGAACCGCAGCGGGAGCAACAACACCTGGGCGACCGGCCCAGGGCGCTCGACCTTCCGCGGTGCATCGGTGCTGGCGTCATTCACCGGCGTGGCCCCTCATGTCCGCGGCCGTGTCCGGCCGGGGTGTCGCCGGGCCGTCGGATGGGCGGCCCGGGAGCAGGCTCAGCCGTTTCAGCGCCGCGTCCAGATCGGCACCGAGTTCGGCACTGGACGCGGTGGCCGCCGGCGGCAGGGCCCTCACGACCAACGAACTGCCGGGCGGCACGGTTCCGAGGCGCTGCATGACGAGATGCCGCAGGCGCCGGGTCACCCGGTGGCGCACAACCGAGTTGCCCACGGCCTTGCTCACCACAAAACCCGCCCGCGGCGTTCCCGCGGACGGGTCGGTGGACTGAACCGCGTGCACCACGAGGCGGCGCCGACCTGCCCGAGCACCCCTGCGCATGACCTCGCGGAAGTCCTCACTGCGCCGCAACCGGGCGGCACGGGGCAGCACGTCGCGCCTCGGAACGGCGCTATCAGGCGGACAGCTTCTCGCGGCCCTTGCGACGACGGGCCGACAGGATCGCACGACCGGCGCGGGTGCGCATCCGCAGCCGGAAGCCGTGGGTCCGGGCGCGTCGACGGTTGTTCGGCTGGAAGGTGCGCTTACCCTTGCTCACTGCTAACTCCTGGTCTCGACATACTCGGCGGCAAGCTGGAGCCACCGATCAGCTCGGGGGTGTCTCGAATCGCGCGCATGCGAACAAACCCGTCGCGCGCGGGAGACTTATCGAGAGTACGCACCCCGCTCACCGGTCCGGCAACCGGCCCCCTCAACCACAGCGGGGGACCGAGTGGCGACGCCACGTGAGGCATGCCATCCTGGCTCCCACGGTGCCTTGTGGCACGGCACGGGCCTTTGTTAGCGTGTCTCCTCTTGGGTCACCCGTTCGAGGTGCTCGGCGCCGCCGTAAGAAGGTGTGGAGGCTCTGGCTGGCGTAGGTTCGCACCCGCAGGTGGAGTGACTGCGGGCCGCCGTACATTAGTGCACAGTTGTGGACAACTCTGTGGATACTTGCTGCGCGCGGTGACCAGGGGGCTGCGAGGCGCCGCTCGTGTGAGTGAGCCAGGCGCCCGGCTCGGGTGTTCTTCGAGGTCGGTGGGGTCGTCCGGGGTGACGAGGGGAGGGGACGAAGTCGGTGTCCGAGCACCAGTTGAATCTGGGCGTGGTCTGGGACCAGGTGGTCCGGGAGCTGTCGGACGGCACGCTTTCGCCTCAGCAGCGGGCCTGGATGCGAGTCACCCGCCCGATCGGCCTGCTCGACGGCACGGCCCTGCTCGCCGCCCCGAGTGACTTCGCCAAGGAAGCGATCGAGCGCGCCCTGCGGGACCCGATCACGCACGCGCTCTCGCGCCGGCTCGGCCGTCCCGTCTCGCTGGCCGTGAAGGTCGACACCGCCGAGGTGACCCCGCCTCCTCCGCCGCCCGCCCCGTACCCGTCACCCGCCCGGGTGGAAACGGCGCCCGTCGCCGCGGCCGAGGCGCCGGTGATGCCCCCGAAGATGCCGCCGCTCGACGACGGCATGCTCCCGCCGCTGCGGCGGGTCCGGGCGCACCCGCCGGAACCGGTGAAGGCCGTCCTGCCCGAGGACGACGGTGACGAGGAAGTCGACGAAGAGGGCGAGGCCCTGGCCGCCGCGCACGAGATCTGGCCGATGTTCTCCGGCCAGCCGAGCGCGGGCCAGCCCTACACCGCGCCTGCCCAGCCGGAGACGTCGAAGACGCGGCTCAACGAGAAGTACACGTTCGACACGTTCGTCATCGGCGCGTCCAACCGCTTCGCGCACGCGGCCGCGTTCGCCGTCGCGGAGGCGCCCTCCCGCGCGTATAACCCGCTGTTCATCTGGGGCGAATCCGGGCTGGGCAAGACGCACCTGCTGCACGCCGTCGGGCACTACGCTCAGCGGCTCTTCCCCGGCATGCGCGTGCGCTACGTCTCGACCGAAGAATTCACCAACGACTTCATCAACTCGCTGCGCGACGACCGGAAGGTGGCGTTCCAGCGGCGCTACCGGGACATCGACATCCTGCTCGTCGACGACATCCAGTTCCTGGAGGGCAAGGAAGGTACTCAGGAGGAGTTCTTCCACACCTTCAACACGCTGCACAACTCGAACAAGCAGATCGTGGTGTCCTCGGACCGGCCGCCGAAGCGGCTGGAGACCCTGGAGGACCGGCTGCGCACGCGGTTCGAGTGGGGCCTCATCACCGACATCCAGCCGCCCGAACTGGAGACGCGCATCGCGATCCTCCGCAAGAAGGCGGCGCAGGACCGGCTGGCCGTGCCGGGTGACGTGCTCGAGTTCATCGCCTCGCGCGTGGAGGCGAACATCCGCGAACTGGAGGGCGCGCTCATCCGCGTCACCGCGTTCGCGTCGCTGAACCAGCAGCCGGTGGACGTCGGTCTCGCCGAGATCGTGCTGCGCGACCTGATCCCGGACTCGCAGGCGCCGGAGATCAGCGCGCCGACGATCATGGCCACCACGGCCGAGTTCTTCGACGTGACGGTCGACGACCTGTGCGGCCCCGGCAAGACGAAAGCCCTTGCCACGGCGCGGCAGATCGCGATGTACCTGTGCCGCGAGCTGACGGACATGTCGCTGCCGAAGATCGGGCAGACGTTCGGCGGCCGCGACCACACGACGGTCATGCACGCGGACAAGAAGATCCGCAAGGAGATGGCCGAGCGCCGGCGGATCTACGACCAGGTGCAGGAACTCACCGCGCGCATCAAACAGCGCGCCCGTCAGTAGCCCGCTCCGCGCACACCGCTTCGATCGCCGCGATCGCGCGGGCGATCGGCCACTGCTCCTCGCTCCCGCGCCGGACGCAGCCGACGATGCGCCGCGACGGACGCGGGTTGCCGCGCAACGGAATCCGCACCACCTCGTGCTGCGGTGGCAGGGGAGCGAGCCGCGGCACAAGGCACACCCCGAGCCCGGCGGCGACGAGCGCGGACACCGCGAACCACTCCTTGGCTTCGTGCGCGATGCGCGGCGTGAAACCGGCGGCGGCACAAGCGGCTTGCAGGAGCGTGTACGTGTCGTTGTGGCGCGGCTTCACGATCCACGGTTCACGCGCGGCGTCGGCGAGTTCCACCGCGTCCTGCCGAGTCAGGGGATGTCCGGCGGCGACGAGGAGGTCCTGCGGGTCGTCGAGGAGCGGCCACTGCGTGAAGCGGGGGTCGTCGACGGGCGGCGCTTCGGGCGTGGGCAGCACGACGGCGATGTCGGCCGCCTCGGCGAGCAACAGCTCGTAGCAGTCAGCGCTTTCCTCTTCTATTACGCGCGCCGTCAGCCGCGGGTGCTCCTGCCGCAGCCGCGTGACCGCAGGACCGAGCAACGCGGCGACCGTCGACGAGACGCCGCACATGCGCACGGCGCCGACCTCTTCGCCCGCGGTCAGGTCGGCCCGCGCCCGTTCCCATTGCGCGAACAGCGAATCCGCGTGCTCGAGCAACACCACCGCGGCGGGGGTCAACCGGACGCGCCGCCCATCGCGGCGCAGCAGTTCGACACCGACCTCCTTGGCGAGCAACCGGAGTTGCTGCGAGACCGCCGACGGGGTCAGGTGCAGCGCCTCCGCGGCGGCCGTGACGGTGCCGTGCTCGGCCAGTACCCGGAGGACGCTCAGGCGCCGGAGGTCGATCATGTAGTGGAGGCTAAAGAGTTCCGTGCGCGAAGTCTCGATGGATCTTCACCGGGTCCGCGCCAAGACTCGACGGCATGGGAGCCGCACTTCTCGTCCTCGGCAGCGTCGTCAGCGTGCAGACCGGGCAGGCGTTCGGGAAGCAGCTCTTCGCCGCGGCCGGCCCCGGCGGGGTGGTCGCCTTGCGGCTCTCCTTCGCCGCGCTCGTGCTGCTGGCGATCCACCGCCCGGCGTTGCCGTCGCGCCGCAACCTGCCGCCGGTGCTGGGTTTCGGCGTGGCGATCGCCGGGATGAACCTGATCTACCCGGCGCTGGGTTTCCTGCCGCTGGGCGTGGCGAGCGCGTTGCAGTTGCTCGGTCCGCTGGGGGTCGCGGTGGCGACGGCACGGCGCGCGCGTGACGTCGGTTTCGCTCTGGTCGCCGCCTTCGGGGTGTGGCTGTTCCATTCGCCGTCCGGGACGACGCTTCCGGCGGCCGGAGTCACGCTCGCTCTGCTGTCCGCCGTGTCGATGGGCGGATACCTGGTGCTGAGCCGGAAAGTCGGCGCGAGTGTCCCGGATGGATCGATGCTCGCGCTCGCGGTGACGGTGGCCGCGATCCTCGCGCTGCCCTTCGGCGTGACCGCGCCGGTGTGGCGGCCTTCCTTGCTGCTGGCGGGATTCGGCGTCGCGGTGCTGTCGGCCGTGATCCCGTACTCGCTCGATCTCGCCGCGCTGCGCCGGGTTCCACCGCGCACGGTCGCGGTGCTGGAGAGCCTCGAAGCGGCAGTGGCGGGAGTGGCCGGCGCGCTTGTTCTCGGTGAGCGGCTGCCGTTCGCCGCGTGGGCCGGGATCGCTTGTGTGACAGCGAGTGCGGCCGCGGCGGGCCGCGCTGCGGCGCGAAATCTGTGATCCCAGTAACGAGAACGCATCGATCGACGCGAGCGCGGTCACCCACTGGGTTGGTTCCACAGCGACCGCGTCTGTGCGCGGCCATGGGGACGAACATCCCCACAACTGGGGACAGTTCTGTGGACAGCTGGCGACAACTGTGGATCAGTTGGGGAGCGCCCGAAGTTGTCCACGGACGGCCCGAGTTGTCCACCGGTAGTACTCCACAGATGTCCACACCCCGCCGCGCGAGCGGACCTGCGACGACGGCAGTAGTCCCCAGAATCCACAGCCCCTATTACTGTCACTGCCCTTGGTTTTTTCTCAAGAAGTCCTTCGGAGAAAAACAGGGGGCTGTGGACATGGGGACAGAGCTCCGGACGAGATCGTCTTATCGACAAATCGATGGGCTGCCCCGAGTGACGCCGGTGCCGCTCACGTTCTAACGTGGGTATCCACACCCAGCCCGCTCGTCGTTGGCGACATCGGCACCGGGCCACACCACACTGCGAGATCCCTGGCCAGCGCGCTGCTCGAGGCCTGCCCGGGGACGTTTGTCGATCTTCTCGGGCCGCGATGAGGGGCTCGGCTGTCGAAAGGATGGGCACATGAAGATCCGCGTCGAGCGCGACGGGCTCGCGGACGCCGTCGCGTGGGTGGCACGCAGCCTGCCGTCGAGGCCACCGGTCCCGGTCCTGGGCGGGGTGCTGCTCGACGCCGGATCCGACGGCTCCACCGACGCGCTCACCGTCTCCGGCTTCGACTACGAGGTCTCCGCGACGGTCGGCGTCCCGGCGACGATCGCCGACGGCGGCAGGCTGCTGGTGTCCGGGCGGCTGCTCGCCGACATCACCAAGGCGCTCCCGGCCCAGCCGGTCGAGATCTCCGTCGAGGGCTCCCGCGCCTCCATCACCTGCGGCAGCGCCCGGTTCAGCCTGCCGACCATGCCGGTCGAGGACTACCCGCAGCTGCCGGCCCAGCCGACGTTCGCCGGCGAGGTCGCCGGTGAGGCGTTCGGCCAGGCGGTCACCCAGGTCGCCGTCGCGGCGGGCAAGGACGACACCCTGCCGATGCTGACCGGCATGCGGCTGGAGATCTCCGGCAACTCGCTCACCCTCGTCGCCACCGACCGCTTCCGCCTGGCGATGCGCGAGTTCGCGTGGGAGCCCGCCGAGGGCCTGGCCGACGCCGCGGTGCTCGTCCCGGCGCGCACCCTCGCCGAGGCGGCCAAGTCGCTCGGCACCGCGGGCAACAAGGTGTCCGTCGGGCTCGCCAGCGGCGAGGGCCTGCTCGGCCTGTCCGGCAACGGCCGCTACACGACCACCCGGCTGCTCGACGCCGAGTTCCCGCCATACCGGCAGCTCCTCCCGAACCAGCACTCCTCCCGCGCGGTGATCGAGGTGTCCCCGCTCTCGGAGGCGATCAAACGTGTGTCGCTGGTGGCGGAGCGGGGTACCCAGGTCCGGCTGGAGTTCGGCGACAACTCGCTGCGCCTGTCGGCCGGCGGCGACGACGAGGGCAGCGCCGAAGAGGAGCTGCCGGTGGAGTACGAAGGCGAGCCGGTGACGATCGCGTTCAACCCGGGCTACCTCGTCGACGGCCTGGGCGCGCTGCACCACGACCGCGCCGAGCTGACCTTCACCACCCCGAACCGTCCGGCTTTGATCAAGCCGGCCGATGAGCAGGGCCAGGTCGTTCCTGGTTACCTCTATCTACTGATGCCGGTCCGCCTACCCGGCTGACCGCGACGGAGAAAGCACGAAGGGGAGTTCCATGGTTCAGCTGGGACTGGTCGGCCTCGGCCGGATGGGCTTCAACATGCGCGAGCGGCTGCGCGCCGCCGGGCACGAGGTGGTCGGCTTCGACCGCAACCAGGCGGTCTCGGACTCGACCTCGCTCGCCGACATGGTGTCCAAACTGGACGCTCCGCGGATCGTCTGGGTGATGGTCCCCGCGGGCGGGCCGACCCGCGAGACGGTGGCCGAGCTGGGTGAGCTGCTCGCCGAGGGCGATCTGGTGATCGACGGCGGCAACTCCCGGTTCACCGACGACAAGCACAACGCCGAGGTGCTGTCCGCCAAGGGCATCGGCTACCTCGACTGCGGTGTGTCCGGTGGCGTGTGGGGCAAGGAGAACGGCTACGGCCTGATGGTCGGCGGCGACAAGGAGCTCGTCGAGCGCGCCATGCCGATCTTCGACGCGCTGCGCCCGGACGGCCCGCGCGAGGAGGGCTTCTCGCACGCCGGCTCGGTCGGCGCGGGCCACTACGCGAAGATGATCCACAACGGCATCGAGTACGGCCTGATGCAGGCCTACGCCGAAGGCTTCGAGCTGCTCGAGGCCGCGAAGGTCGTCGAGGACGTGCCGGCCGTGATCAAGGGCTGGCAGCGCGGCACCGTCGTCCGGTCCTGGCTGCTCGACCTGCTGGTGCGGGCGCTGGACGAGGACCCGGAGCTGGACGACCTCGAGGGCTACGTCGAGGACTCCGGCGAGGGCCGGTGGACGCTGGAGGAGGCCATCAACCACGCGGTGCCGGCGCCGGTGATCTCGGCCGCGCTGTTCGCGCGGTTCGCCTCGCGGCGGAAGGACTCGTCCGCCATGCGCGCCGTCGCGGCGCTGCGCAACCAGTTCGGCGGCCACGCCGTGAAGAAGGCCGGCGAGTAGGCACCCAGCCGTGCACATACGGCACCTGCAGGTCACCGACTTCCGCTCCTGGGAGCACGCTGACCTGCCGCTCACCCCCGGACCGACGGTCCTCGTCGGCCAGAACGGCCGCGGGAAGACCAACCTGCTGGAGGCGATCGGCTACCTGGCGACCCTCGGGTCGCACCGGGTCGCGACGGACGCCCCGCTGGTGCGGCACGGTTGTGAGCGGGCACTCGTGCGGGCGGCCGTGGTCAACGAGGACCGCGAGCTGACCGTCGAGCTGGAGATCAACCCCGGCCGGGCGAACCGCGCCCGGGTCAACCGGGGCGCGGTCGGGAAGCCACGGGACATCCTCGGGATCCTGCGCACCGTGTTGTTCTCCCCGGAGGACCTGGCGCTGGTGCGCGGCGACCCGGGTGAGCGCCGCCGGTTCATGGACGAGCTGCTGGTGCAGCGCGCGCCCCGGTACGCGGGGGTGCGCGCCGACTACGAGCGGATCCTCAAACAGCGCAACGCGTTGTTGAAGACGGCGGGCAAGAAGAAGGGCGCGGCGCGCGACGACCCGTACGCGCTGTCGACCCTGGAGGTGTGGGACAACCACCTCTCGGTGGTCGGCGCCCAGCTGCTCGCCGCGCGGCTCGACCTGGTCGCCGACCTCGGGCCGCACACCACCGCGGCCTACGCCGGGGTGGCGCCCGACTCGCGGCCGGCGAAGATCTCGTACCGGTCCAGCCTCGGCGCGGCGCTGCCCGAGGGGTACGGGGTTCCGGACGGGAAACGCGCCGAACCGGAGGTCCTCACCGGCCTCCTGGTGGAGGCGATGGCGCAGGTCCGGCAGCAGGAGCTGGAACGGGGGATCAGCCTGGTCGGGCCGCACCGCGACGAGCTGGAAATCATCCTCGGCGAGGCCCCCGCGAAGGGCTACGCGAGCCATGGGGAATCCTGGTCGTTCGCCCTCGCGCTGCGGCTGGCGTCCTACGAGCTGCTGCGGCGGGAAGCGGGTGAGCCGGTGCTCCTGCTCGACGACGTCTTCGCCGAGCTCGACCGGCGGCGCCGGTCACGGCTGGCCGAGGTGGCCGCGGGTGCCGAACAGGTGCTGGTCACCGCGGCGGTGGACGAGGACGTGCCAGGGGAACTCGCCGGGGTCCGGTTCACCGTCGCCGACGGGGAGGTGCGCAGTGCCTGATGACGAACGGCCTGGTGAGCCACGGCGAGTGACCGGCGACACAGGAGTTACCCACCGATCTGGGGACAACTCTGTGGATAGTGTGGATAACACGGTGAACGCGTTATCGCCCCGCGTGACCAAGCGGCCAAACGAGCGATCTTCAACCGCGCCACAAGCGGCGCAGACTCCCCAGAAGAGTGGATCAGACACGGACGGTGACGTCCCGGCTGGGCCGAACGGGAACACTACCGGACGTGATCTCGTCCGCTCCGCACTGGCCGCCGCTCGCGCCAAGGCCGACGCCAGGGGCACCGAGCCGGGCAGGCGGAAGTTCGAGCTCGGCGGCCAGAGCCCGCGCCGGCGCCGCTGGTCGGGAGCCGGCCCGGACGCCCGCGACCCGCAGCCGTTCGGCCGCCTCGTCGGGCGGCTGGTCGCCGAACGCGGCTGGCAGGAGCGCGTGACCAGCAGCCGGGTCTTCGGCGAGTGGGCCCGCCTGGTCGGCGAGGACGTCGCCGAGCACGCCCAGCCGGTGACGCTGAAGGACGGCGAGCTCACCGTCCGCGCCGACTCGACAGCGTGGGCCACGCAGCTGCGCCTGCTGCAGAGCCAGCTCATCGCCAAGATCGCCGCTGGGGTGGGACACGGCGTGGTCAAGCGCATGCGCATCCACGGCCCGACCGCCCCGAGCTGGCGGAAGGGCCCGCGGCACGTGCCCGGTCGCGGGCCACGCGACACCTATGGGTGACTGAGCGCGTCGTATCGCGGCTCGACCCCCGCCGGATAGCGCCGGACCCGGCGACGCTCGCGTTCGGGCCTCTGTGACGAAATCAGGGGTGTCCTTGCGGCATGTCAGCGGAGCTGGCCAAGTAGACTGGAGGGCAGTGGGGGAGTCCCTTGGGCAAGACTGAGGAGAAAGCAGGCTCGTGGCAGCTCAGCAGAACGACTACAACGCGTCCTCCATCACGGTGCTCGAGGGTCTCGAGGCGGTCCGCAAGCGGCCAGGCATGTACATCGGTTCCACCGGTGAACGCGGTCTGCACCACCTGATCTGGGAGGTCGTCGACAACTCGGTCGACGAGGCCATGGCTGGCTACGCGACGAAGGTCGAGGTCACCCTCCTCGCCGACGGCGGCGTCCGCGTGGTCGACGACGGCCGCGGCATCCCCGTCGAGGAGCACCCGGTCCACAAGAAGTCGACGCTGGAGATCGTGCACACCGTGCTGCACGCGGGCGGCAAGTTCGACAGCGAGAGCTACGCGGTGTCCGGCGGTCTGCACGGCGTCGGCGTCTCCGTCGTCAACGCCCTGTCCAGGGCGCTCGACGTCGAGGTCTCCCGCGATGGCAAGAAGTGGCGCCAGCACTACGACCACTCCAAGCCCGGCCCGCTGGAGGAGGTCGGCCCCGCCGAGGGCACCGGCACCTCCACCACCTTCTGGGCCGACCCGGACATCTTCGAGACCACGACGTACAACACCGAGACGGTCTCGCGCCGCCTGCAGGAGATGGCCTTCCTGAACAAGGGCCTGAGCATCACGTTGCGCGACGAGCGGGTCACCGAGGCGGAGACCGAGGCCGACGCCGACGGCAAGCAGGCGCGGGTCAAGGAGCGCGTCTACCACTACCCGGGCGGGCTCGAGGACTTCGTCAAGCACATCAACGGCTCGAAGGACCCGATCCACTCCAGCATCATCTGCTTCGACTCCAAGGGCGACGGCCTCGAGGTCGAGGTCGCGATGCAGTGGAACAACTCGTTCACGCCGTCGGTGCACACCTTCGCCAACACCATCAACACCCATGAGGGTGGGACCCACGAGGAGGGCTTCCGCGCTGCGCTGACCCGCGTGGTCAACGCGTACGCGCGGGACAAGAAACTCCTCAAGGAGAAGGACGAGAACCTCTCCGGCGACGACGTGCGCGAGGGCCTGACCGCGATCATCTCGATCAAGCTGGCCGAGCCGCAGTTCGAGGGCCAGACCAAGACCAAGCTGGGCAACAGCGAGGCCAAGTCGTTCGTCCAGTCCAAGACCAACGAGTGGCTGTCCGACTGGTTCGAGCGCAACCCGAGCGAAGCCAAAACGATCATCAACAAGGCGCTGTCCAGCGCGCAGGCGCGGATGGCCGCCCGCCGGGCGCGCGACCTGGTGCGCCGCAAGGGCGCGCTGGAGATCGGCGGACTGCCCGGCAAGCTCAAGGACTGCCAGTCGACCAACCCGGAGGAGTGCGAGCTCTACATCGTGGAGGGTGACTCCGCGGGCGGGTCGGCCAAGGAGGGGCGGGAGTCGCGGTTCCAGGCGATCCTGCCGATCCGGGGCAAGATCATCAACGTGGAGAAGGCCCGCATCGACCGGGTGCTCAAGAACAACGAGGTCCAGTCGCTGATCACCGCGCTGGGCACCGGCATCCACGACGACTTCGACCTCTCCAAGCTGCGGTACCACAAGATCGTGCTGATGGCCGACGCCGACGTCGACGGCCAGCACATCCGCACCCTGCTGCTGACGCTGCTGTTCCGGTTCATGCGCCCGCTGATCGAGCACGGCCACGTCTACCTCGCGCAGCCGCCGCTCTACAAGATCAAGTGGCCGCGGTCGGAGCCGGAGTACGCGTACTCGGACAAGGAGCGCGACGGTCTGCTCGCGGCCGGCGCCGAAGCCGGCCGCAAGGTGCCGAAGGAAGACGGCATCCAGCGGTACAAGGGTCTCGGCGAGATGAACGCCGAAGAGCTGTGGGAGACCACGATGGACCCGTCCCGCCGTCTGCTGCTGCAGGTCACGCTGGACGACGCCGCCGCGGCGGACGAGCTGTTCAGCGTTCTGATGGGCGAGGACGTCGAAGCCCGGCGCTCGTTCATCACCCGCAACGCCAAGGACGTCCGCTTCCTCGACGTGTAGCGCGCCCCCGCCTCCTTTTCCCATTCGTCAGTAGAAGGACCCCATGACGGAAACCTTGCCGCCGGAACACGACCGCACCGAGCCGGTCGACATCCAGCATGAGATGCAGCGCTCGTACATCGAGTACGCGATGAGCGTGATCGTGTCGCGCGCGCTGCCGGACGTGCGGGACGGCCTCAAGCCGGTGCACCGCCGCGTCCTCTACTCGATGTACGACTCGGGGTTCCGGCCGGAGCGCGGGTACAACAAGTGCTCGCGCGTGGTCGGCGACGTGATGGGCAACTACCACCCGCACGGCGACTCGGCGATCTACGACGCCCTCGTGCGGCTGGCCCAGCCGTGGGCGCTGCGGTACCCGCTGATCGACGGCCAGGGCAACTTCGGCTCGCCGGGCAACGACCCCGCGGCGGCCATGCGGTACACCGAGTCGCGGCTCGACCCGCTGGCCATGGAGATGCTGCGGGACATCGAAGAGGAGACCGTCGACTTCTCGCCCAACTACGACGGCCGCACGCAGGAGCCGGACGTCCTGCCGTCGCGGATCCCGAACCTGCTGGTCAACGGCACGTCGGGCATCGCGGTCGGCATGGCGACCAACATCCCGCCGCACAACCTGCGCGAGGTCGCCGAGGGTGTCGTGTGGGCGCTGGACAACTGGGAGGCCGGCGACGACGAGACGCTGGCCGCGCTGATGCAGCGGATCAAGGGCCCGGACTTCCCGACGAAGGGCCTGATCCTGGGCACGTCGGGCATCGAGGAGGCCTACCGCACCGGCCGCGGCTCGATCCGGATGCGCGCGGTGGTCGAGGTCGAGGAGGACGCCCGCGGCCGCACCACGCTCGTGGTCACCGAGCTGCCGTACCAGGTCAACCCGGACAACCTGGTGGAGAACATCGCCACCCTGGTGCGGGACGGGAAGCTGACCGGCATCGCCGACATCGCCGACGAGTCGAACAGCCGGCGCGGCATGCGGATCGTGGTCACGCTCAAGCGGGACGCGGTCGCCAAGGTGGTGCTGAACAACCTCTACAAGCACACCCAGCTGCAGTACAACTTCGGCGTCAACATGCTGGCCCTGGTCGACGGGGTGCCGCGCACGCTGCGGCTGGACCAGGTCGTCCGGCACTACGTCAAGCACCAGATCGAGGTCATCGTCCGGCGGACCCGGTTCCGCCTGCGCAAGGCCGAGGAACGCGCCCACATCCTGCGTGGTCTGGTCAAGGCGCTGGACCAGCTGGACGAGGTCATCGCGTTGATCCGCCGGTCGCCGACGGTCGACGAGGCGCGCACCGGCCTGATCGAGCTGCTGGACATCGACGAGATCCAGGCCACCGCGATCCTGGACATGCAGTTGCGCCGCCTGGCTGCCCTGGAGCGGCAGAAGATCGTCGACGAACTGGCGAAGATCGAGCTGGAGATCGCCGACCTGCAGGACATCCTGGACAAGCCGGAGCGCCAGCGGCAGATCGTCAAGGACGAGCTGACCGAGATCGTCGACAAGTTCGGTGACGACCGGCGCACCCAGATCATCCCGTTCGACGGCGACGTGTCGGTCGAGGACCTGATCGCGGTCGAGGACGTGGTGGTCACCATCACGCGCACCGGCTACGCGAAGCGCACCAAGACCGACCTGTACCGCTCGCAGCGCCGCGGTGGCAAGGGCGTGCAGGGCGCGCAGCTCAAGCAGGACGACATCGTCCAGCACTTCTTCGTGTGCTCGACGCACGACTGGATCCTGTTCTTCACGAACAAGGGCCGCGTCTACCGCGCGAAGGCGTACGAGCTGCCCGAGGCCAACCGCGCCGCCCGCGGTCAGCACGTCGCGAACCTGCTGGCGTTCCAGCCGGACGAGACGATCGCGCAGATCATCGAGATCCCGAACTACGAGGTCGCGCCGTACCTGGTGCTGGCCACGAAGAAGGGCCTGGTCAAGAAGACGCGGCTGAGCGAGTTCGACTCGAACCGCTCCGGCGGCCTGATCGGCATCAACCTGCGCGAGGGCGACGAGCTGGTCGGCGCGGTGCTCGCCGGCCCGGAGGACGACCTGCTGCTGGTGTCGGCCGAGGGCCAGTCGATCCGGTTCCACGCCACCGACGAGACGCTGCGCCCGATGGGCCGCCCGACGTCGGGTGTGCTCGGCATGCGGTTCAACGATGGTGACGAGCTGCTCGCGCTGAACGTGGTCAAGCCGGACAAGTTCCTGCTGGTCGCCACCGACGGTGGGTACGCCAAGCGGACGCCGATCGAGGACTACCCGGTGCAGGGCCGCGGCGGCAAGGGTGTGCTGACCATCCAGCACGACCGCAAGCGTGGCAGGCTGGTGGGGGCGCTCATCGTCGACGCCGACGACGAGCTCTACGCCATCACCTCCAGCGGCGGCGTCATCCGCACGCCCGCGGACCAGGTGCGCAAGGCGGGCAGGCAGACGAAGGGCGTGCGGTTGATCAACCTGGGCGAGGGTACGACTCTTCTCGCGGTCGCACGCAACGCTGATGAGCCCTCGGGCGTCGGTAATGGTGAAGGCAACGGAGGAACCGAAGAACCCGTCTCGGAAGAGAGCTAAGTGACGACACCGGAGAACCCCGAACAGCACGGTGCGCAGACCGGTGACGCGGGCACGCCGCCCTGGCAGCGGCTGAGCCGCGACGCCGGTCAGGGCACGACGACCGACCCCAAGGCAGGCGGTTACCGGGACGGGTGGTCGTCGGAAGGCCAGGCCGAGAAAACTGTGTTGTACTCGAACGGTGACGACCAGCCGGTCGTCACCGGTTCGGCGGCGCAGGGTCTGTTCGGCAACCCCGCGGCGCGCGACGACGCGTTGTCAGGGTTGAGGGGGCAGGAAACGGTGAGCGTCGCCAGTGCCGGCACCAAGGGACGTTCGACGCCCAGCGCACTGCGCCGCCCCGGCCGCGGCCCGCGCCGGGCGAGCCTGCAGATCAAGCGGTTCGACCCCTGGTCGGTGCTGAAGCTGTCGCTGGTTCTCGGTGTCGCGCTGTTCTTCGTGTGGCTGGTGGCCGTCGGCGTGCTGTACACGGTGCTCGACGGCATGGGCGTGTGGGACAAGCTGAACGGCACCTACTCGTCCCTGGTGTCCGGCGAGGGCGCCGGCGTGACCAACGAACCGCTCATCAGCGCCGGCCGGGTGTTCGGCATCGCGGCCATCCTCGGCGCGATCAACATCGTGCTGCTCTCGGCGCTGGCCACGGTGAGCGCGTTCATCTACAACGTGTCCGCCGACCTGGCCGGAGGCCTAGAGGTGACCCTGTCGGAACGCGAGTAGAAGGCATGTTGTAGTCTTCTCTCCGTTCGAGGGCCCATAGCTCAGGCGGTTAGAGCGCTTCGCTGATAACGAAGAGGTCGGAGGTTCAAGTCCTCCTGGGCCCACAGCAGCTCAGCCCCCGTCTCCCAACCAAGGGAAACGGGGGCTGAGTCTTTGTTGGCTGCCTACCGTCCCGCCAGCTCGGCGACCACCGGCGCGAGGGCACCGGCGGCGCCAGCGCCGAACACGAAGTAGGAGAAGCCGATCTCCTCGCGTCGCCGCTGGATTTCCTCGGCCGCGGCGGCGGGATCGCTGGGCAGGAACGCGAGCGAGTCCGCGGCCCGGACGGCGGCGGGGTCGGTGTCGGGTCCGGCCATGAACGCGGCGACCGAGTCGCCGACCACAGGTACGTGCAATGCCAGTTCCGCACCGCGGTGGTTGTCGAAGCTTTCTACCCGTTGCACCGTCGCCGCCCGGGTCTCGATCTGTGGCATCACGAAGGTCACCGTGTCGGCGAGTTCAGCCGCCAGCGCTTGTGCCTTCGGACCGCGCACGGCCATGGCCACCGGCGTGTGCCGGTCCGGACCGTCGAGCTCCCGCAGGGCGGCGACGACGTCACGCACTTGGCTCCACCGCTGGCCCTCCGGAGGGAGCGGCAGACCCAGCTCACGGAGTTGGTCGGCGATCCCGGGCCGGCCGGTGCCGATGCCCATTTCGAACCGCCCCTCGGTGAGCACGGACAGCGAGTGCGCCTCCCACGCCGTGATCCACGCGGGCCGGACCGGAGACGCGTACACCCAGGTGCCCACGCGCAGGCCGGTGATCGTTGCCGCCACGGCGAGCGCCGGGCCCGGTGCCGGCTGCCACTGCGGCACGTCGGGCATCAGGACCGTCGAGAAACCACTGTCGGCCAGCCCGCGCAACTGATCACGCCAAGCCGGCATGTCAGTGGTGATCGGCGCGACGACGCCGAACCGCAACGGCCTGATCTCGTGTGTCGAACCACCCGTCATCGGTGGAGCTCCTCCCACGTGGCCCGGCCTGGTGCCGAGCTTCACATCTTCTACGAACGAGCCACCGTGCATCCGACAGGACCCGCCGCTGGAGGGTTAACCGGCTGGTCTGAGCGGGTATCCACCGCCACCGAGGGAGGGAGCCGGCGATGTCCGATGTCCCGTCCGGTCTTGCGGCGGTGCTCGCCGCCGCTGAGCGGGCCTCTCCGGTTCGCTCGGTCGACGTGGTCGCGGCTTACCTGGCCGAGCGGTTCGCCGCCTCGGACACCTCGTTCCTGCTCGTCGACCTCGTGGCCCGCGCGCTCGTCCGGCTTCACGGCACAGCCCTGCACGGCGCGGACGCCGACCGCGTCGACCTGGCCGGCACCGTCTACGAGCGCGTCCTCTACAGCCAGGAGCCGTTCCACGACCAGGGGCGCGTCATCGTGCCCGTCACGCACCGCGGCGACGCCATCGGTCTGCTCGAAACGACCGTCCCCCGCCCCGACGTGGTGGAGCAGGTGGGCGAGGTGGCCCACGCCCTCGCCTACCTCATCGTCACCGACCGGCGCTTCACCGATCTCTACGAGTGGGGCGAGCGCACCACCCAGGTGAGCCTGGCCGCCGAGATCCAGCACCAGCTGCTGCCGCCTGCCCCGTGCTGCGAGGCCCCGGAGTTCACGCTCGCCTGCGCGCTGGTGCCCGCCGACGACGTGGGCGGCGACACCTACGACTACGCCCTCGACCACGGCACGTTGAACCTGACGATCACCGACGCGGTCGGCCACGACGTCCAGTCCGGCCTGGCCGCGACCCTGCTCATGGGCGCGTTGCGCGGCGCCCGCCGCGCCAACCGGTCCCTCGCCGACCAGGCGGCGGAGGCCGACCGGGCTGTGCGGGAGCACGCGAAGATCCCCTACGCGACCGGTCAGCTGTTCCGCTTCGAACTGGCCGAAGGCCGTGCCGAAGTCGTCAACGCCGGGCACCCGCTCCCGCTGCTCCTGCGCGACGGCCACGTCCGCGAGCTGCCGCTGCACCGCGACACCCCCTTCGGCACCGGCCTGCAGGACAAGCCGCACGAGGTCCAGGTCGTCGACCTGCGCCCGGGTGATCGGCTGTTCCTGCTGACCGACGGGATGCTGGAGCGGGAGGCGGCGTCGGTGGACCTGCGCAGGCTGGCGCGGGAGACCGCCGACCTGCACCCGCGTGCCGTGGTGCAGGTGATGACCAGGGCCGTTGTCGATGCCGCCGCCGGGCACCCCAAGGACGACGCCTGCGTCATCTGCCTCGACTGGATGGGGTGATTCAGCGATGCCGGAGCGGTGACTCTGGTAACGACCGGGTCACGGAACGCCGTTCGGCTGGTTATGGTCGCCTGCGGACCACCGACCGATGGGAGCGCCTCCGATGTTCAGCCGCCTGCGTCGACGTGACGGCCGGCAGGGGGAGCCCGTCACCTTCGCGGCCGGCGCCGGCCTGGTGAGCGCCCGGCTGCGGGACGAGACGGGCAACCCGCTGGCCGGCGCCGAGATGGTCCTCCGGCACAAGCGCAGTCCGCGGGTGTTCCGGGCCGTGTCCGACGACTACGGACTGGTGGTCGTCACCGCGGCCACCGGCACCTACCAGGTGACGATCACCGCGGGCGGTTACCGCGAGGCCACCCACACCGTCGACGTCGCCAGCGGCGACCACACCTCCCTGGGCGACGTCGAGCTGCACCCCGACGCGAGCGTCCGCCTGCCGGGTCCGGGCCGCTGGGTGATCGACCCGGACCACACGTCGATCCGCTTCGTCGCGCGGCACATCGGCCTGTCCCGCGTCCACGGCCGGTTCACGCGCTTCCACGGCAGCGTCACTGTCGGCGAGCGGATCGAGAACTCGTCGATCGAGGTCGTCATCGACGCGGCCAGCATCGACACCGCCGCCGAGAAGCGGGACGAGCACCTGCGCTCGCCCGACTTCCTCGACGTCGAACGCTTCCCGAAGATCCACTTCTTCAGCGACCGGGCCCAGCGCGTGGCCGGGGACCGCTGGCAGATCGACGGCACGCTCAACCTGCGCGGCGCGAGCCGCGGCGTGCGCCTGGACGCGAGCTACCTCGGACTGCGGTCGTGGAACGGCGAACGCCTCGGCGCGGTCGCGAAGGCCGAGCTGCACCGCGAGGACTTCACGATCAACTGGCAGCAGACGCTCGCGAAGGGCCTGGTCGTGGTCGGTTCGACGGTCGAGCTCCGCTTCGACGTCCAGGCCGTCCGCGGCGCCTAAGCCGCGACGTCGGCGACCACGCAGGCGATGTTGTCCGGGCCGCCACGCCGGTTCGCGAGGTCGACCAGCGTGCCGACGGCGTCGCCCGGGGTGGCGGCCGCCCTCAGCTCGGCCTGCAGCACGTCGGCCGGCACCGCGTTGTAGAGGCCGTCGGAGCACAGCAGGTACCGGTCGCCGTTCCGGCCGTCGCTCAGCAGCAGATCCGGCTCGGCCGGCTGCCGGTGCAAGGCCTTGACCAGCGTCGCCGGGATCGCGCTGCCCTGCACGTGGTCCTGCGTCAGCTGGTGGAGCTCGACTGCGCGCAGCAGGTACGCGCGCGAATCGCCGACGTGTACGACCCCGAGCCGCGAACCCGACCACAGGAGCGCGGTCAGCGTGGTGCCGGCGTCCTCGAGGTTCCGGACCGCGGCGCCGGCCGCGCGGAACGCTTCGCCCAGAGCAGCCAGCGGATCGCCGCTCGTCAGCGAGTCCAGCGGCCGCACGGCCTCGATCGCGGCGACGCTCGCCTGGTGCCCGCCCTGGCCGAACCCGTCGGCGACGGCCAGCAGGTGCGGCCCGGCGTAGGCGGCGTCCTGGTTCGATTCCCGCACCAGACCACGGTCGGCGCGTGCGGCGTGGATGAGTCCCGTCATCGCAGTGTCCTTTCCGGACAGTTGCTCGACGAGGAAGGCGACGAGCCGCCCGCGCGCCGCGACGTCGGCCTCGACCGAACGCCAGTAGGCGAGGACCTCGGCTGCCGGATCGGAGCTGGACAACGCCAGGGAGATCCGCGCCAGCGGCATCCCGGTCCGGCGCAGCAAACCAATCAGGCGGGCCCGCTCCAGCTGGTCGGGCGAGTACCGCCGGTAGCCGGACACCGGGTCGACCGACGCGGGCCGGAGGAGGCCCAGGTCGTCGTAGAGCCGCAAGGCCTTCGGGGACAGTCCCGCCGCGCGGGCGAACGCCCCGATCGTGAGCAGTCCCATGTCGCCCTCCTCGTACCAGGCATTTTGCCCGGCGGAAGCGACTGTGGGGCTTGCCCCAGGGACAAGGTCAACCTTGGTTCCACGTGGAACGGCCAGGACAGACGGGGAACTGTGCCGCGTCTGACCTGGCCGTGTCTCGGGGTGTGTTACTGCTCGCTGCGCTGCCGCGCCTCACCGAGGGCCGCTTCCTCCCGCGCCCGGTCGGCTTCGGCTTCCTTCTCGCTGACCCGCTGCTGCGCGTCCGCCTTCTCCTGCTGCGCGCGGCCTTCCCGCTGCGCCGAGTCGTTCCCCAGGAACGTGCCCGCGGTCTCCTTGACCTTGCCCTTCAGGCCCTCGACCGCGCCCTTGATGCCTTCCTGACGGTCTTCCTTGTCGGTCATTCCTGCCCCTCCTTCGTCACCGTCACGAATCGGCTACCCGGGTGGCAGGAGCGCTAATCACTCACGCGGGTGCGAGTGCGGGTTTTATGTTCGGGTTGCGGTGCAGCAGGTTCTCCGGGTCGTAGTGCGCCTTGATCCGGGCCAGCCGTGCGTATTTCGCGGCCCCGAAACTCGTGCGCACGCGGTCGTCCTCGTAGTCGGTCATGAAATTGACGTAGCCGCCGGTGCCGGACGAATGCGGTGCCACGGCGTCCCACAGATCCCGGGCCCATTGCCGGTCACGCGCGAGGAGGTCTGCGTCCGTGGCCAGCGCGGCGATGCTGAACAGCACCACGGGGTTCCGGGCGCCGCCGAACGCCGTGGCGTCGTTGGCGACCTCGGTGAACGCGCCGCCCGCGAACATGTTGGGCAGGAACGACATCGGCGAGCTCCGCAGCGGCATCCGTTCGGTGACCGCGGTGATGACCGGGTCCGAGAAGCGATCCAGGTAAAGCGCTTTCTCGTAGGCGAGGATGCCCGGCAGCGCGGTCTCGTCGAGCATTTGCTGGAGCGCGACGTAGGGCATCGGGGTGGTGAACTCGAACAGCGGCGCGAGACCGGTGCGGACCTGCTGCGCGGCTTCGGCGAATTCCGGTTCCGGGCCGAAACCGGCGAGGAGGAGCGCGTAACCCGGGCGGAAGTGGTGTTCCTCGGGCACGAAATCGGCGGGCGGAGCGTTCAGCGCCGCGATGATGGCGCCGGCTTTCCGCGGCAACGATTCGACGATCCCCTGCATGTGCCGCAGTGCTTCGGCGCCGCGGTCGTCCTCCCAGAAGAACAGCCCGAGCTGGATGATCGGCCCGACCGGGTGGAGCTGGAACTCGAACTCGGTGACGACGCCGAAGTTCCCGCCGCCACCGCGCAGGGCCCAGAACAGGTCGGTGTTCTCGGTGTCCGACGCGCGCAGCACGTCGCCGGAGGGGAGGACGACCTCCGCGGAGAGCAGGTTGTCGCAGGCCAGGCCGTACTGGTTGGTGAGCCAGCCGAAGCCGCCGCCGAGGGTGAGGCCGGCGACGCCGGTGTCGCTGACGGTGCCGCCGACGGTCGCCAGGCCGTGCCCCTGGGTGGCGGTGTCGACCTGTCGCCACCGCGCGCCGCCGCCGACCCGCGCGGTGCGGCTGCCGGGGTCGACCACGACCTGGTCGAGGCTGCTCAGGTCGATGGTCAGGCCGCCATCGGCGACCGCGGCCCCGCCGACGTTGTGCCCGCCGCCGCGGACAGCCACCTCCAGGCCGGAGTTCCGGGCGGTCGCGAGCGCCGTGGCGACGTCACGCGGGCCGGACGGCTGGACGATGACCGCGGGATGGCGGTCGATGAGGCCGTTCCACACGGCGCGGCCCTGGTCGTAGCCCGGATCGCCGGGTGTCAGGGCGGCGCCGTCGAGGGACCGCCGCAAGGTCTCCACGTCGAAGGGGTTCATGACTTCCTGCTTTCGCGGGCGGACGGTGGACGTGGCGCGAACCACCAGAGGAAGTCGAAGTGGATGTGACCTGCATTACAGCTCGCGGCCGTCCGCACCGCGCGAACCTCCCCCTGGCGGGTGCAGTAGCATCGTGAGGTCAGCCGGACCGTCGAAGAGGGGCCTGAACGTGAAGAAGCTGCTGGCGCTCGCAGTCGTCGCGGGTGGGGTGCTGTTCGTGATCAAGCGCAACAAGGACGCGAAGGCTGAGGCCGACCTGTGGCGCGAGGCCACCGCCCCGACCGAGCGCCCGCTGGCCGCGGTCTCGACGAACGGCAGCGCGCCGGCGAAGGCCGCCGAGGCAGGCACGAACAACTGAACTTCCGCGGGCTTGGGGGCCCGCGTCCGGGGCTGTAGCTCAATTGGTAGAGCGCTGCTTTTGCAAGGCAGAGGTCAGGGGTTCGATTCCCCTCAGCTCCACTCGGAGAGGGTTGCGGTGATCGACCAGACGGAACTCATTGCCGACGACCTCCTCGACAGGTTCGAGCGCTGGTGCGCCGACCACGGTGTCGAAGCCGACCTGTTCTTCGTTGACGCGACCCTCGACCGGTTCGTCGAGCAGGATCTCGATCCCGCGCGCTGGACAGTTGAGGACATCAGCGACCTGCTGCTCCACTGGTTCCCGCGCAACGTGACCCTCGAACACGCCGCGCGGCCGGCGGTGCTTTCCACGTTCCACCACTGGATCGACTTCCTGTCAACCACGCCCGTCGGCCGCATCCGTGACGCGGGTGCGCTGCACGCGGAGATCGACCGGAACGCGGATGCGTTCTTCGCGGCCATGTCCGACGAACGCAACTTCGGGCTGGCGAAGTTCTGGGCGGCGCGGATGCTCGAGCACGGTGTCGATCCGGAGGACGGCGACCAGGTCCGCGAGTTCCTCGACGGGGTCAACGCCGGGCAGATCGACTACGACCGGGACGTGCTGGACGAGATCGTGCGGCGACGGACCGAGTCCGAAGAAGAGCCGCCCGAACCGCTGCCGCCGGTCGTCCTGCCGCCGCAGGAGGAGATCGAGGCGCTCGCCGCGAACACCGCTGTCGTGCACCGGCTGCGTACGTTGACGGAGTGGGTCGGCACGGGACGCGCGCTCACGCAGACGAATCGGCTTCGGGTTGCGGACGCTCGTGAGCTGGCCGCGCTCCTCGACGTCGACCGGACCGCCGAGCGGGTTCGCAGCAGCGCGGACCTGCCCGAGGTCACCTTGCTGGTCGCGTGGGCGAAGGCGGTCCGGTTGGTGCGCGTGCTCAAGGGCAGGCTGGTCGCCGTCAAGAGCGCGGCGGGCCTGCTGCGGCGGCCGTGGGCGTTGTGGCGGCAGGCCTACGACGCCTTCCCCCACCTCGGGCCGGCGGTTTGCCTGCCGGCGAACCGGTACGACCAGCCCTGGCTGGGGCACCTGCTTCCGGAGCTGGCGCCGGACCTGTGGCTGGCTCTCTACCGGGCAGGCCGAACGCCGTTGCCGGTCGAACTCCTCGTCCAGTACGTGCAGGAGACTCTCGGCGGTCCTGGTGGTTTCGCGTCCGCGCTGATGTGGCGGCGAGAGCTGGACGGCATCCTCGCCGCGCTCGAGGTGCTGGGCGCGGTGGAGATCACGAAGAGCACCCTCCGCGACCTCGACAAGATCGCCGAGGTGTCCGGCCTCGGCAACCCGGACGACCGGCTCGTGCAGCTCACGCCGCTGGGACTGTGGGCCGCGCGGCAGGTGGCGCTGGCGCAGGGGATTCCCGCACCGCTCGCCCACGAACTGGCTGCCCTGTCGCCGGAACGCCTCTGTGAGGCGCTGAACCACGCCGATCGCGAAGTGGCCGAGATCGCGATGAGCGAGTGGATCCGGGCCAGGACCCCCGCCGGGGCGGCAGTCGCACTGGCTTCGTTGTGCGAGCGGACGCAGTCGCCGTCGCAGCGGGTGTTGGCCTGGGGCGGGCTGGAACTGGCCGGTGACGACGGCATCCGGGAAGCGGAGCGGTTGCGGGCAGGTGGCGGAGTGGTCGGCGCGAGCGCCGCGCAGTGGCTGGTCCGCCGAGGCGCGCTGGACGCTCGTGCGGTGGATGAACAGGAGATGGTCCTGTCCCTCGCCGAGAACCTCGCGGCGCTGCACGAACAGGGCTTGCTCGTCGCGGAGCTCACCCAGCACTCGCCGGACGACCAGATCGGCATCGTCCGCGGGCTGGCCGCCAGTGACCACCCCGGTCGCGGCGACATGCTGGCCGAGATCGTCGCCCACCATCCCGTGCCCGAGATCGCTGCCGAAGCGAAGCGTGCGGTGTGACATCTTGGGTGAACCTGTCGCGCCCGGCCTTCCGATCATGGACAATCAGGGCTCGTTGATCACCTGATCCGCTGGGGTTCCCTTGTCCTCCTTGGCCGTCTGGCTCGCCGCTGCCGTGGTGCTCGTCCTCGCGGGCGGTGGTGTCGTCTTGCTTCCGCGGTGGCGCGACCGGCGCCGCTCCACCGGCACCGCTTGGTCGTCGGCGCGGGCGGCTGTCGTCAGGGCGCAGATCAGTCGTGATGCCGCCCGGACCGACGTCGAGGAGGCCGAGCATCTCCTCGCCAAGGCGGAGCGCCTGCTCGCCGACGGTGGCGGCACCGGCGCGGCCGAGACCGCCGAGCACGCCGCCCGCCGGGCCGATCAGCTGTGGCGCGACGCGTGAAGCGCGGGCTCGAATGGCTGCGCTGGGGCTGCCTCGCCGCCGCGATCGGCGTTCTCGTCGTCTTCCTCGTCGCCCAGGGGCAGGCCTTCGACGTCAGCTACGGGCAGTCGCCGACGCAAACCGAACCCATCCGCGAGGGCGAGGCCGGCGAGCTCAGCGACACCACCGTCCCCTCCGTGGAGGAGATGACCGCGCTCGTCGCCGCCAACCCGGTCACCCGCCTGCCCGGTTCGATCGCGCAGTGGGACGAACAGCAGGTCCGCGCGGCGATCGGCGCCACCGACGTCCGCATCCTCGTCGCCCCGCCCGGGCTGGACAAGGCCGAGCGCGACCGAGTCCGCGACGTCGAGAACGCGAACATCACGATCTTGGGCACCCAGGTCACCGGCGACCCCGGCCAGGTCGTCGCCGACCGGCTCACCGGCTGGCGCGCCCAGTTCGCCGCCGGTGACGTCACCGACCTGCTGCTCTTCCTGATCGCCCACATCCAGGACCGGCCCGAACCACCCGACACCGACACCATCCGGTACCGCCAGCCGACCGCCGCCGAGCTCGAACCCGTCGTCGCGGACCTGCGCGCCACCGGCGTGCACGGCATGACCGACATCCCCTCCGCGGCCGACGCCTTCCCGAACGGCGCGCTGTTCGTCGTCCTCCCGCGGCAGCAGGCCGGGCAGCCCATCCCGGACTACGGCACCGCGCTGACCAGCGTCTTCCCGGGCAAGCCGATCGTCGTCATGGTCGGCGAGTGGGTCGAGTACCACGGGCCGCAGGCCGCCGACTTCGCCGAGGTCGCGGCGGCCAGCTTCTACGGCCAGTACAGCGACCGGCTCAGCCTCTACGCCTACCCGCAGCGCAACATCCTCGGCGCCTACCTCGACCGCGTCACCGACGTCCGCTACGCGGGCCTGTTCGACCGCCCCCTGCCGTACCAGCCGTTCGACCCCGTCCGGGTCGCACTGCCCGCGCTGCCGTGGATCTTCGCGGCCTGCGCGGTGGTCTTCCTGGTCCTGACGGCGCGGGCGGTGCGCACGGCCGCGCAACGGCGGTCGGGCGCGAGCGTGCGGATGGCCGGCCTCACCGCGCTGGCCATCGAGGTCTCCGGCCTCACCGGTGACACCACCGACCCCGCGCTGACCAGGGCGATCGCCACCCTCCAGTCCGCGCGGGAAGCCGTCGCCCAGAAGCTGCCGGACCAGCACGTCGCCGCACTCCTCGACGACGCCGAGGCCGAACTCGACCACGTGGCGAAGACCCTGAAGCGCCGGGAGTACCGGCCCGCTGTCTACCTCCGGGGCAGGCTGGCATGACGAAGTTCTTCCGCAGCACCTTCGGCATCGCCACCGTCGTCTGCTTCGCCTTCGCGCTCTGGGCACTGTGGACCGGCGGGATCTTCGACGGCGCCATGGCCCGCGACGTGCGCACGTCCTCGGTGTACGTCGCGGACGGGGTGGACCTCGACGAGGCCGCGGCCGAACGGGTCATCGGCAACCGGCGGCTCGTCGTCATCCTCGACGAACCCGGCGCGGACCTCCGCGAAGGCTGTGACGACGTCGAGCGCGCCGCCGACGGCAACCTCGTCCTGCTGCTCAGCCAGGACGGCGACGAGTACGACACCTACGGCTGCGCGCTCCTGCCCGACCGCGACGACGAAAACTTCGGCAAGGCCTTCGTGGCCGAACAGATCATCAAACGCGGCATCGACCAGTTCGCCGACCGGCCACTGGAGGCGATCAAGGTCGTCGCGGTGAACTACGACCTGCTCGTCCGCGCCGGCACCGTCCCGGACGGCGCGCGTGAGGTCAGCGCGCCGCTGCCGAGGTTCCTCATCGCCGGAGCCGCGGTGCTGGCCGTCGTGCTCGGCGCGGTCGGTCTCAACCTCGCGGCCCGGCGCGCCGCCCGGCTCGCGATCCGCGTGCAGGAACAGCGGACGGCGGAAGGCGACGCCCGCAGCAGGCTCAACGCCGGAGCCGCCGTGCTGGCCCAGCAGATCATCGACCTCGACGGACGGCACCCCGCCTCGATCATCAACGACTACGTGCGGTTGCTGGACGACATCCCGGACGCCCGCACCGAGGCGGACTACAACGCGCTGGCCAAGCGGGTCGACGCGCTGAGCGAACGCTGCCGTCGCGTCACGTAGAGTTGCGGCAATGGCAGGCAGAGGCACCAAGCGGCGCGGCGCCGCCCGACCGGTTCCAGGCCGCTACCCGGTCCGCTTCGGACTCGCCGAGTTGCTCGCCGACGCCGACCGCCCCAACGCCTGGCTCCTGACCGTCGACGAGGTCGCGCAGTCCTATGTGGACTTGGACGATCCGACGCACCTGGAGTTCGAGTACGTGCGGCGCATCGGCGACGTGATCGACTGCCTCGCCGGCGGCCCGCTGGAGGCGCTGCATCTCGGCGGCGCGGGCTGCACCGTGCCGCGCTACATCGCGGCCACGCGGCCCGGCTCGCGGCAGCTCGTCTTCGACGCCGACGAGCCGCTCATCGACCTCGTCCGCGAACAGCTCGACCTGCGCGCGGTCCCGAACCTGCGGGTGCGCATCTCCGACGGCCGCGAGGGCGTCGCAACGCGCCGCGACGACTCGGCCGACCTGGTCGTCGCGGACGTCTTTCAGCGCGCGAAGATGCCGGGCGACGTGGCGACCCTGGAGTTCACCACCGACGTCGCGCGGGTGCTGCGGCCGGCGGGCACGTACCTGATCAACGTCGCCGACGGGCCGGGCCTGAAGTTCGCCCGCCGCGTCGTCGCCACCATCGGCGCCGTGTTCCCGCACGTCGTGATGCTCGCCGACTCCGGGGTGCTGCGCGGGCGGCGGTTCGGCAACGTCGTGCTGGTCGCCTCGCGCGCGGACCTGCCCGTCGACGAGATCACCCGCCGCGCCGCGTCCGCGGCCTTCCCGGCCCGCGTCACCAGCGGCGAGGAGCTGGACCGGTTCCGCGGCAACGCGAAACCGATCCACGACGACGAGGCGCTGGACACCCCGCGTCCGCCGTGGAACGTCTTCGGCCTGCCGCCTAGGACCTGATCTCGGCCAGGTGGTTATAGGCCGACGCGCGGGAGATCCCCAGCGCGGCGGCCACCTCCGGCACGGCCTTCTGCAGCGCGAACAGCCCGCGCTCGTCGAGGGCCCGGAACAGGTCCAGCCGCTCGGCGCGCGTCATGCGGCTCACCGGACGGCCGAGCTTCAGCTCCTCCTCGGCCACGACCGCGCGGATCAGCTGCCCGACGTCGTTGGTGAACGTCGTGGTCGCGTCGGGCAGCGCGGTCACCGCCGCCAGCTCGCCGAGCAGCACGGCCGCGTGCCGCAGGTCGGTCACGTCCAGGTTCACGCACAGCGCCCCGAACACCTCGCCGTCGCGGTCGCGCAGCAGCATCGTGGAGGCCTTGATCACGCGCCCGGCCGGGGTGCGCGTCAGGTAGTTGATCTGGTCGCGCGCGTCGCGGCCCTGCTTGAGCAGGCTCAGCCCCAGCTCGCTCATCGAGCCGCCGGGCGCCCGGCCGGTGACCTCGCCCGCGACGGCGACGACGGAACCCTCCGGCCGCCGGTAGTCGTGCAGGACGACTTCGCAGTTGCCGCCGAAGGTGGCGGCCAGGCCGTCGAGCACGGGTCGGAGCGCGGAGAGCACCGCGTCGGCATCGGTCACCTGGGCATGATGTACAAAACCTGGATCGATTGTCTAGCGCGCCTCGGAGATCAGGATGTCCACGGCCGCGTCGTTGCGGGTCGTCTCCCGCACGATGTCCTCGTCCGGCGGGTAGAAGCCGGGGAACGGGCTCGTCGGGTACATCTCGAAGGTGAACGTCAGGATCTTGTGGGTGCCCCACATCCAGTCGTTGATGTCGCCGTCGGTGACGTAGAGATCGCTGGACTGCTGGGCGGTGTACCCGTTGGTCGCCGCCATGCGCTGCCCGACGTCGCGGAAGCGGGCGTTGTCCTCGGCCGTCATGCCCTCGCCGGTGTCCTCCTCGGTGTGCCCGAACGGCCAGAGCACCAGCTCGGAGTAGGTGTGGAAGTCGATGTGCGCCTTGATCCGCTGCTTCCCGCCCGCCGCGCGGGAGTCGACGAACCTCGACACGGCCTGCGTCTCCGGCTCGGAGAAGGCCGACGGGCCGCGGTAGGTGTCCGAGGCGGGCCGCGTGCTGGAGCCGTCGCAGCAGCCCCACTTGTAGCCCCAGTTGCGGTTGAGGTCGGTGCCGATCTTGCCGCCGTCCACGGGCCTGCGGTTCTTGCGCCAGTACTTGTAGTCGGTGTCCGAGATGTCGTACTCCGAGCCGTCCGGGTTGACGTTCGGGATCACCCAGATCACGTGGTCGTCGACCAGCGAGCGGATGTGCGGGTCGGTCGCGTAGCCGTCGGTGAAGCGCTGCACGATGTGCAGGCACATCTCGGTGGTCAGGTGCTCGCGGGCGTGCTGGTTGCAGGTGAACAGCACCTCCGGCTCGCCCTCGTCGGCGGCGGCGTTGTCGCTGATCTTCACCAGGTTCAGCTCGCGGCCCTCGTAGGACTTGCCCACGCTGGAGAGCACCGCGATGTCCGGGTGGTTCGCGGTCGCCTTCTGCAGTTCCGTCGTGACCTCGGCGTAGGTGTGGTAGCCCTCGTCGCCGGCCGGGAATTCGGCCGCGACGGCCTGCGCGGGCGCGGTCCCGGCCAGCAGGGCGGCTCCGGTCACCAGGGCGAGCACGCCACCGGCGGCCCGACGTGAATACATTTCGCCTCCGAACGAACACGTAGAGTAGTGCCTTCTACCCTGCTGTAGCGGCGCGCCCGCCACAACCCGGCGGGCGCCGGGTGGTTCACTGATCGGGTTATGCGACGAGTTCTGCCCGCCCTGATCGCGGCCGCCGCGTTGGCCGGTTGTGCCGCCCAGCAGGCTCCGGAGACGCCGCCGTCCCCGAGCGCGCCGGCGACGACCGCCGTGCAGCTGCCGCCGGAGCCCACGCCGGCCCGTGCCGCGCCCTGCCCGTACCTGGAGAACTCGTTCGTCGCGGACGCCAACGGGCAGCGGGTGTCGAAGGTGGAGGTCTCCGCCGACCAGCCGCACCCGACGTGCTTCTTCTACGCGCGCTCCGGGAAGCTCCAGCTGACCGTGCGCGTCTACACCGGCGATCCGGCGGTGGCGAAGGCGATCGTCGACCAGGCGGCCCCGGTGGCCACGAGCAACCCCGCGACCGATCCGCCAGGGTGGCAGGGCGGTTACGCAGCGAAACCGGACGGCGCGGTATATGCCGTGGCCAAGGGCGGTACGGCGGTCGTGGTGACCACCGATCAGCAACAGACGGTGAAGGCGAGAACCGTTGCCCGGCAGGCGATCTCGCGGCTTTAAGGCCGCCAGGGTGCAGTGTCAAGTTGATCTTGTATTACCCTGATCGCACCTCGCAGCCGGGGGAGGACCAGCACGTGTTCGGTCGAGACCTGCGGCCGGCGCCGTGCCACGGGCTGCGAGAAGCCCCCCGTGTACCTCGATGTGAAGAAGGACAGACATTCGTGGCTGACACCCTCAAGGAAATCCTGCTCGACTCCAGCAGGCGTCCGGCCGTTGTGACCGACCTGGAGACGCTGGTCGACGAAGAGGTCTCGGACAAGGGCGGCGTGTCCGGCGCCGTCATCAAGACCGGCTTCGCCGCGGTCAAGAAGATCAAGCCGGGCATCATCGGCTCCGCCGTCGACAGCCTGCTCGACGACTTCACCGCCGCGCTCGAGCCGTTCTACGCCGACTTCAAGGGCCAGGGTGGCGGCGACTTCGGCGCCTACCTGTCCAGCCGTGGTGACCAGGCCGCCGACGCGCTGCTGGGCGTGACCGACGCGCGCGCCGCCAAGAGCAGCCGCGACAGCATCAAGAAGGTCTACGAGAAGCTGCGCCCGAACGGCAAGAAGAACGTCGAGGAGGCGCTGCCCCGCCTGGGCAAGCTGATCGACAAGCACGCGGCCGCCGCCTGAGGCAGGCCACGCGCGCGAAGCGGCCGTTTTCCCTTCGGTACCAGTAGGGAAAGCGGCCGTTTTCGCATGTGCGGGCATCCCGCGGACGTCGCCCGCGCAGGCGGAGGTGCCGCTCGGCTCAGAGCCGAGCGGCACCTCCGGTGGAACGTGTCAGTTCTGCTTTTCCGCGGGTGACGGGCTCGGCGCGTGCTGGCCGTTCGCCGTCGACTCCGGGGTGGCCGGCTTCGGCGCGGCGCGCGGCGGCTCGGTGGCCACCGGCGGCTCCTGCTTGCCACGCAGCGCGACCGCGGCGCCCGCCGCGGCCAGGACGCCCAGCACCAGGAAGAGCGGCCACTTGCGGCTCTTCTTCGTGCCCTTGGCGGCCAGCTTCGCCTCCTCCAGCGCGGCCCGGAAGTCCTTCTTCGCCTGCTTGAAGTCCTTCTTGGCCTTGCGCTTCGACTCGCCGGCGGCCTTCGCGGCCTGCACCGCGGCCTTGCGGGCCTTGCGGCCGGGCTTGCGCAGCTCGGCGAGCCGCGCCGCGGCCTCCTTGCGCGCCTGCTTGCTGGCCTTGCTCAGGTCCTTCCGGGCCTGACGGCCCCGCTTGGCGGCTTCCTTGCGCGCCTCCTCGGTGCTCTCGGAAAGCCGTTTCTCGGCCGCATGGGCGGCCTGAGCGGTCACCTCGGCGCCTGCCTTGCCGACCTCGACGGCCCGCTTGCTCAGGCCGAGCAAGCCGGCCTTGACCGACTCACCCACCGAGTCCGCAGCTCGGGTCATGGCCTTTCACCTCGACAATCGTTTCGTCTCACGTTCCATCCCCGTAACCATCCTGCCCGTTTCCGGCCGATCTCGCTGCGGATGGCACGATGAAGCGGTGACCCAGAGCAGTGAATCCCTCGTTGGTGCGAAGGCGACCGCCGTCCTGCACACCAACGCCGGGGACATCCGGATCAACCTTTTCCCTGATCACGCCCCCAAGACGGTGGCCAACTTCGTCGGCCTCGCGGAGGGCACGAAGGAGTACCAGCGCCCGAACGCCAAGGGCGAGAACTCCGGCCCGTTCTACGACGGCGCGATCTTCCACCGCGTCATCTCGGGCTTCATGATCCAGGGCGGCGACCCGACCGGCACCGGCCGCGGCGGCCCCGGCTACCAGTTCGGCGACGAGTTCCACCCCGAACTCCAGTTCGACCGGCCGTACCTGCTGGCGATGGCGAACGCGGGACCGGGCACCAACGGCTCGCAGTTCTTCATCACCGTGGCCAAGACGCCGCACCTGAACTTCAAGCACACGATCTTCGGCGAGGTCGCCGACCAGCAGTCGCGCGACGTCGTGGACTCGATCGCGAACACCGCGACCGGCCCGGCGGACAAGCCGCTGCAGGACGTCGTCATCGAGAAGATCGACATCGAACGCGCAGGCTGAGCCAGGGTAGGTTGGAGGCATCGTGAACATGCCTCCCCACCCGCCTGCCTCGCAGCCGCCCCAGCAGTCGGCCCTGCCCGGTTGCTGGTGGCACCCGTCGCGCCCCACCGGGCTCAGCTGTGTCCGGTGTGGCCGTCCGGCGTGCCCGGACTGCCTGCGTGAGGCCTCGGTCGGCTACCAGTGCATCGACTGCGTGCAGACCGGGCGGCGCGAGCAGAACGTCCAGCGCTACACGCCGCGCACGGTCGCCGGCGCCCAGGTTTCGCACCGGCCGGTGGTCACGCCGATCCTCATCGTGCTCAACGTGCTGGCGTACGTGGTCACGGTGTCGCAGGCGGGCAGCCTGACCCGCAACGACACCGCGCCACTGTTCGGCGACGGGGTGTTGTGGCCGCTGGCGATCGCGGGCGAGGACGAGTGGTGGCGGCTGGTCATGTCCGGCTTCCTGCACTACGGCCCCATCCACCTCGCGGTCAACATGCTCGCCCTGTGGATCCTCGGCCGCGACATGGAGACGCTGCTGGGGCGCGTGCGCTTCACGGCGCTGTACCTGGTGTCGCTGCTGGGCGGCGCGGTGGCGGTGTACCTGTTCGACGGGGTCGACCGGGGCACGGCGGGGGCGTCCGGTGCCATCTACGGGTTGCTGGGCGCGATGCTCGTCGCCGTCATCCGGCTGCGGCTGAACCCGGCGTACGCGATCGGCACGATCGTGCTGAACCTGATCATCACCGTGTCGCTGCCGAACATCTCGTTGCTCGGCCACCTCGGTGGCCTGGTCGTCGGCGCGCTCGTCACGGCGGCGATGGTGTACGCCCCGGCGAAGGGGCGCCAGTACTGGCAGGGCGGCGCGGTGGCGGTGCTGCTGATCGCGTTGCTGGTGCTGGTGTTCGTGCGCGACGCGCAGCTGGCGAGCGTGGTGTGCGGCTACCGTGGTGACGAGCTGAACTGCGGGATCCCCGGCTAGGGCCGCAACGCGGTCAGCGTGTCGAGCACGTCCCGCGGGTCGGCGCCGAGTTCGAGCCAGCCGAAGACGAACAGCTGCTCGCCCGCTTCGATTTCCAGCGTCGCCGAGTCGCGGCCGAGGCGGCGCGTGGTGCGCACGCGCGCGGTCACCTCGGGCCAGTGCAGGTCGTGTTTTCCCGTCGTGGTGCGGATCCGCAGCCCACGCGGATCCGCGGTGAGACGGGGGCGGACGAGCAAACCGTGCAGGGACAACGCGGTCAGCGCGATCGCCGCGACGGCGAAGAACACGGTGCCCATGCGGTCGCTCGCCAGTACCGCCGCGGCCGCCGCGAAAACGGCCGCGGCACAACCGGCTCCGACCAGAACGGGTCGCGGAGCCCAGTGCGGAGACGAGTTATCCACAGTGGTTATCCACACTGGGGAAAAGTCACAGTGCTGTAATTAGTGGTCAAGCGGCTGTTCGGGGCAATCGCTGTGATCTTCCGCTCAGCGCCAGCGCATCGTCATGAGCAGACCGACGATCATCAACGCGAAGCCGACCGCGAAGTTGCCGTTGCCGAGGTCCGCCATGAACGGGATCTTGTCGCCCGCGATGTAGTTCACGACGAGCCAGACCAGGCCGAGCAGCATCAGCCCGAACATCACGATCTTGTAGATCAGGCTGGACGGCCCAGCGGCACGCACCTTGACCGGCGTGCGCCGATCGGCCGGCGGCGTGTAAGCCGTCTTCTTGCGGACCTTGGACTTGGGCATCGGAACCTCGCGGTGTTCGGGTTTGGCCAGGTGGTGCGCATCCACCTCCTACCTCACACGTTAACGTAAGCGTCCCCGAGAGAGGAGCGCGCGTGGCAGTCCTCGACGCCCCGCCACCGCAGAAGTCCGGTGGCGGTTTCGCCAGGACCGTGCGGACGTTCGGCGAACTGCTGATCACCGCCGGACTCGTCGTGCTCCTGTTCGTGGTCTACGAGCTCTACGTCACGGACCTGTTCTCCGCGCGCAAGCAGGCCAGCGCGACGGTGGCGCTGGACCAGGACTGGGCGCAGGGCCGCACGCTGCACGCCGACCTGATCGACGGCGAGGCGTTCGCGAAGATGTACATCCCGAGCTTCGGCGCGGACTACCACTTCACGATCCAGGAGGGCACCGACGCGAAGGCGCTCGAAGTCGGGCCGGGGCACTACAAGGGCACCGCGCTGCCGGGCGAGCCGGGGAACTTCGCCGTCGCCGGGCACCGCGTCGGCAAGGGCGCCCCGTTCAACGACCTCGACCTGCTCGCCTCGTGCGACGCGATCGTGATCGAGACCCAGAGCGACTTCTTCGTCTACCGCGTCCTGCCGCACTCCGACGAGCTCGCGAACTGGAACGCGGACAAGGCGGCGCGGCCGCAGTGCGCGAACGTCGGCACGCTGCGCACCGACGCGGCGGACGGCGGCCCGTACGGCCGCACCTTCGGCCGGGAGATCGTGCGGCCGGACCAGGGCGAGGTGGTCGCGCCGGTGCCGCACCAGACCGCCGACGTGCTGCCGACGGCCCAGCAGGTCGCCCTGCTCACGCTGACCACCTGCCACCCGCGGTTCTCCGACAAGCAGCGGCTGATCGTGCACGCGGTGCTGACCAACCAGTACCCGAAGACCCCGGGTGCCACCTACGAACAGCTGCTGCAGGCGATCGGAGGCGTGTGATGTACGGCTGGATCTGGCGCAAGCTGCCCGGACCGGTCGCGGTCCGGGCCCTGATCGCGCTCGTGCTGGTGCTCGGCGTGATCGCGTTGCTGCTGTTCGTCGTGTTCCCCTGGCTGGAGCCGATGCTCCCGTTCAACCAGGTGTCGGTGAACTAGCCGCGCGAGACGCGGATCATCTCCTCGCGCTCCACGACCTTCACGCGCTCACGGCCCTGCGGCTCGCCCAGGGCGCGTTCGTGCGCGTCCAGCTTGCCCCAGCCTTCCCAGGTGGTGAACGGGACGCCGCGGTCGGCGAGGAACGACGTGATCGCGTCCGGGTCGGCCTGCTTCGGCGCGGTCAGCTGGTCCGCGTCGGCCAGCAGGTTGCGGATCGTCTCGGCCGCGTCGCCCTTGGTGTGGCCGATCAGGCCGACCGGGCCGCGCTTGATCCAGCCGGTCACGTACACGCCCGGCACCTGGTCGCCGTCGATGTCCAGCACCCGGCCGCCCTCGTTGGGGACCGTGCCGCTGTCGTGGTCGAACGGGATCTCCGGCAGCTCGGACGACAGGTAGCCGACCGCGCGGTACACGGCCTGGACGTCCCAGTCGTGGAACTCGCCGGTGCCGCGGACGTTGCCGTCGCCGGTCAGCTCGGTGCGCTCGGTGCGCAGGCCGGTGACCCGGTCGTCGCCGAGGATCTCCGTCGGCGAGTGGAAGAAGTGCAGGTGCAGCCGCTTCGGCCGGTCGCCCTGGTCGCGGATCGCCCACTCCTGGAGCGTCTTGACCACCATGTCGACCTGCTTGGAGGCGCGGATCGCGGCGATCGAGCCGTCGTCGAACTCGATGTCCTCGGGGTAGACGATGACCTCGACGTTCGGCGAGTGGTCCAGCTCGCGCAGTTCCAGCGGGGTGAACTTGGCCTGGGCGGGCCCGCGGCGGCCGAACACGTGCACGTCGGTGACCTTGCTCGACTTCAGGCCCTCGTACACGTTCGGCGGGATGTCGGTGGTCAGCAGCTCGTCCGCGGTCTTCGCGAGCACCCGGGCGACGTCCAGCGCGACGTTGCCGACACCGAGGACGGCGACGCTGGTCGCGTCCAGCGGCCAGGTGCGCGGGACGTCCGGGTGGCCGTCGTACCAGGACACGAAGTCCGCGGCGCCGTAGCTGCCGGGCAGGTCGACGCCCGGGATGTTCAGCGCGCGGTCGCTCATCGCGCCGGTGGCGAAGATGACCGCGTCGTAGAACTCGCGCAGGTCGTCCAGCTTGATGTCGGTGCCGTAGTCGACGTTGCCGAGCAGGCGGATGCCGGGCCGATCGAGCACCTTGTGCAGCGCGGTGACGATGCCCTTGATGCGCGGGTGGTCGGGCGCGACGCCGTACCGGATCAGCCCGAACGGCGCCGGCATGCGTTCGAAGATGTCGATGCTGACGTCGGCGTCGGACTTGTCGAGGATGTCGGCGGCGTAGATGCCGGCGGGGCCGGCGCCCACGATGGCGACGCGAAGAGGACTACGGCTCACCCTTGCCACGGTAAAGATAGGTGACCCTTACTTTCACTGTGATATGAATTGCGGTCCACCATGTGGACGCCGGTACGCTGGGCGGCATGCGCGTATTGGTCGTCGACAACTACGACAGCTTCGTCTACAACCTGGTCCAGTACCTGGCCCAGCTCGGCAACGAATGCACTGTCTGGCGCAACGACGTCGTCGACCTCGACCGCGTGCCGGAGTTCGACGGGGTGCTCGTCTCGCCCGGCCCCGGCACCCCGGAGCGCGCCGGCCAGAGCATCGACGTCGTGCGCAAGTGTGCCGACACTCACACCCCGATGCTCGGCGTCTGCCTCGGCCACCAGGCGATCGGCGTGGCGTGGGGCGCGACGGTGGACCGCGCGCCGGAGCTGCTGCACGGCAAGACCAGCCAGGTGCACCACGAGGGCAGCGGCGTGCTGGCCGGCCTGCCCGACCCGTTCACCGCGACCCGCTACCACTCGCTGACCGTGCTGCCGGAGACGATCCCGGACTCCTTCGAGGTCACCGCGCGCACCGAGTCCGGTGTGGTGATGGGCATGCGGCACCGCGAGCTGCCGGTCGAGGGCGTGCAGTTCCACCCCGAGTCGGTCCTGACGCAGGGCGGGCACCGGATGCTGGCGAACTGGATGGCGACCGCCGGGCACCCGGTCCAGGCGCCGGTGGTCGACGCGCTGGAGCGTGAGGTCGCGGCGTTGCAGAAGGCCGCCGCTGCGTGATCCGGCTGCTGGGGGTCGGCAAGCGCTACGGTGACGCCCCGGTGCTGACCGGGGTCGACCTCGACGTGCGCCCCGGGACCGTGGTCGGCATCGTCGGCGCCAACGGCTCCGGCAAGTCGACACTCCTGCGGATCCTCGCCGGACTGTCCCGGCCCACGTCCGGCACGATCACCGGCCGCCCGCGCGTCGGGTACGTGCCCGACCGGTTCCCGGCGTCGACGCGGATGAGCGCGCTCGCCTACCTGCGGCACCTCGGCCGGATCTCCGGAGCATCCGAAGTGGACCCGCGGGCGCTGCTGGACCGGCTGGCGCTGGCCGGTGGCCCGCGCGCCCCGTTGCGGCAGCTGTCGAAGGGCAACGCGCAGAAAGTCGGGCTGGCCCAGGCGTTGCTGACCGAACCGGACCTGCTCGTGCTGGACGAACCGTGGTCCGGGCTCGACCCGGACGCGCACGGCGTGCTGGCCGAGATCATCGCCGAGACCAGCGCCCGCGGGGCGAGCGTGGTGTTCACCGAGCACCGCGACGAGCGCGCCCACGCCCACGCGACCGAGGTCTTCCGCCTGACCGACGGCGTGCTGCGGGTGGTGGACCGGGCCGCACGCGTGGTGCTGCGCGGCTCCGGCGCGGTGGACCTGCCCGGGGTGCTCGCCACCCACCACGACGGCGACCACGTCGAACTGACCGTCGCCGCGGGGAGTGCGGACGAACTGCTGCTCAAGGCGCTGAGCGGCGGCTGGTCGGTGGTGCGGGTCGACACCCCGGAGGCACGCCGGTGATCCGCTACCAGCTCGCACTGCTCGGGCATTCGCAGCGCTGGCTGCCGCCGTCGCTGGCCTACCTGGTCCTGCTCGCCGTCCTGTACAACGATCCGACGGCGCCGGTTCCGCCGGAGTTCGCCGTCAGCGCGGGCGGTCTCACGGTCGTGGCGTGCTGGCTGACCATCGCGCTGGTGGACGCCGAGGACCCGGTTCAGCGGCTCATCACGCTGGTCCACGCCCGCCGGCTGTCCACTGTGCTCGCCGGGTTCGTGGCCGCGGCCGCGCTCTGCTGCGTGGTGCTCACCGCGGTGTCCCTGGCGTGGGCGGCCCTGGTGCACCACGGTCTGCCCGCCGCCGTCCTGACCGACGGGGTGGTAGCGCACGCGGCCTGCGCGGCGGCCGGAATCGCGCTCGGCTTGCCCTGCTCGCGGCTGCTGCTCCCGCGGATCGGCTACACCGTGCTGGCCGCGCTGGCGCTGCTCGGGGTCGTGCTGCTGGTCCGGTGGGTGCCGGTGGTGAACCCGATGCTGAGGTCCTTGACCGGCGCGGGCTCCCACAGCGGCGCGGTGGCGCTCGGCCTGCTCGGTGGCGCGCTGCTGCTGGTGGTCAGCGCCGCGGCCACGGGCTGGCTCGTGCACCGGCGGGCTTGAGTATCGTGCCGGAACACCGGTTTGGGGGTGTTCGTGGCGTCGGTGATGTTGGTTGAGGACGACGAAGCACTGGCGGAGGCGTTTTCGCTCGCGCTCGGCGGGCTCGGGCACGACGTGGTCGTTGCGGAGTCCGGCGAGAGCGCGCTGGCGGAGTTGTTCGACGGCGCACGCGTGGTCGACCTGATCCTGCTGGACGTCATGCTGCCGGACGTCGACGGTTTCGAGGTCTGCCGTCGCATCCGGGCCCGCAGCCTGGTGCCGGTCATCATGCTGACCGCGCGCGGCGACCCGGTGGACGTCATCGTCGGGCTGGAGGGCGGCGCGGACGACTACGTGGTGAAACCCGTCGAACCGCGGGTCGTCGACGCCCGGATCAAGGCGATCCTGCGGCGCGGTGCCGCGCCGTCCACCCCGAAGTTGCAGGTCGGTCACCTCGAGGTGGACACCGACGGCCTGACGGTGCGGGCCGACGGGGCGGAGCTCAACCTCACCGCCACCGAGCTGAAACTGCTCGTCGAGTTCGCGAACCACCCGGGGCAGGTGCTGAGCAGGCAGATGCTGCTCAAACGGGTCTGGGACTACGGCTACGTGGGCGATTCGCGCATGGTCGACGCCGCCGTGGCCCGGCTGCGGGCGAAGATCGAGAAGGATCCCGCGCATCCCGAGCTGATTCGGACCGTACGCGGCCTCGGGTACCGGCTGACCAGGCCATGAGGCCGCACTTCGGTCTGCGCGCACGCATCGCGGCCGCGGTCGTCGTGGTGACGGTGGCAGCGACGGCGGCGATGGCGCTGGCGGCCTACCAGCTCCAGTCGAACGACACCACGCGGCGCTTCCACTCGGCGTCGCGCGCCGACTTCGCGTCGGATCTCGCCCAGGTGCGGTTCGTCGCTCAGAACTTGTCCACCGACCGGGTGATCGACTACATGTCGCGCGAACACGCGGTCGCGTGGAGCGTGTTCGACTACACCGGCGAGCAGGCGGTACTGCACGGCGCCGAGCCACCGGTGGCGGTGCCGGGATGGCTGCTGTCCGCCGCTCGCGCGGGGGACGAGCCGCTGGGCACCGAGCCCGAGAACTCACCGTTCCTGGTGCTGGCCGGGTCGCCCGTCAAGCACGTTGTGCTCGTCGAGTACTACACCCTGGACGCGCTGCGGGCGGACCTGTCGAAGTTGCGGCGCAACCTCGCCGGTATGGCGTTGCTGGTGACGGTGCTCGGGATCGCGGGCGGGATGGTGGCCGCCAAGCGGATCCAGCGGCCGGTGCGGGCGGTCGCGAACGCCGCGATCCGGCTGGGCGGGGGTGAGCTCGACACGCGCCTGGTCGTTCGGGGAGGCGACGAGCTCGCGGACCTGGCCGGGTCGTTCAACGCCATGGCCGAGCAGGTCGGGCGGTCGATCGCGGAGCTGCGCGCGAAGGAGGAACAGCAGCGCCGTTTCGTCGCCGACGTCGCACACGACCTGCGCACACCGGTGGCGACGGTGGTCGCCGCCGCCGACGGAGTCGACAGCGAGAACCCGGACGCCCGCCAGCGCGCCGCCCGGCTGCTGTCCGTGCAATCGCGGCGCCTCGCGAACCTCGTCGAGGACCTGCTGGAGATGTCGCGGTTCGACGCGGGTGTGGCCGACTTCCATGCCGGCCCCCTGGACCTGGCCGACCTGTGGGCGGAGGCGATCGACCTGGTCGGTGGCGCTGACGGCACCACCCTTCACACGGTCGGCGACGTGACGGTGTGCGCCGATCCGCGGCGGGTGCACACCATCGCCCGCAACCTCTTGACCAACGCGCTCACCCACGGTGCCGCGCCGATCACCGTCACCATCGACGGAACGCGGCCCGGGGTGGTCACGGCCGAAGTGGCCGACTCCGGTCCGGGTGTTCCCGAGGATCTCCGCGAGCTGGTCTTCGACCGCTTCGCCCGCGGCGACCGGGCGCGCACGGCGACCTCCGGCAGCGGACTCGGACTGGCGATCGCCCAGGAGAACGCCCGCATCCACGGCGGCCGCATCACGGTTTCCGAACAGCAGGACGGTGCGGTGTTCACCGTGGTCTTGCCGCGGGGTCAGTGAAGTCCGAGCGTCGTCTGTCCCGGTGCCAGCGTGTCACCGCACTGCCGCAGGCCCCACGCGTTGATCCGGCTCTCCGTCACCGGGATCGTCTCCCGGGCGTACTCCCGTGCCGCGTCGAGCAGCACCGGGTCGCCCGCCACGTCACGGCGCACGAAGTCGCCGCCGTACTCGGCCGGGAGCGGGTACTCGTAGAGCGGCACGTAGTCGCGTGCGAGTCGTGGATCGCCGGCGAGTCCGGTGACTCCGCCCCAGTACAAGCGGAAGTGCACGAACGTCGGCTGGACCGTCTCGAACACGTGGTCGCGCAGTCCCGCCATGTCCCCGTCGTGGTAGAAGTCCGCGATCTTCGCGTCCACGAGACCGGCCAGGTCGACCACGTGCAACCGGCTGGTCAAGGCCGTGCCCCCCAGGTCGGGTTCGAGCACCGAGCCCTCCTGCACGCCCAGGATGTCCGCGTACTGGTTGAACATCCGCCCGAACCGGTCTGCGATGAAGCACATCGGCAGTGTCGGCGTCCGGCTGAACTTCTCGCCCGCCTCCGCGAGCACCACACCGGACGGCAGCAGCGTCGCGACGAGCGCGACTGTGATCAGTGCGCGGCCACGCGCTCGCGCGGCTCGGAAGACCTCCACCGTCGTGAGCGCGGCGATCAACGCCAGCAGCGCCCACACGGGTGTGGCGAACCGGAACTGGCCCATCCAGTCCGGTTCGAGCACCGCGTACGCGAGCGACGCGAGACCGAGCGGCACCAGCAACGCGACCAGGCCGTCTCGCCACGACGAGGAGCGGGCGAGGGCGAGCCCGATCAGGACGACCAGCACGAGCACGGCCGGCGCCCCGAGGTACTGCACCAGGTCACCGGCGCGGGTCAGCTGCTCGATCTCCGGCACGCCCTGCTTCTTCGCCACGGCGGTGTTCGGCACCATCCGCCCGAACTCGGCGTAACGCCACAGGAGGTACCCGCCGTACGGGACCGCGAACGCCGCGACCGAGACGAGGACGTGCCGGACGCTCGACCACAGCACCGGCCCGCGCAGGTGGATCAGCAACACCAACGGGTAAACCGCCGCGTAGACCGCGCCCTCCGGCCGGGTCAGGGCCGCCGCCGCAGCGAGTACCCCGGCCGCCGCCGCGACCCCCCGCGTCCGCAACCGCCCGGCCAGGACGGCTCGGAAGACCGTCACCGCGAGCGCGACGACCACCAGCGCGTACAGCGAGTTCTCCAGACCGGAGAACGACCAGATCACGAACGACGGCACGGACGCGAGCGCAACCCCGGCGACCAGGGTCACCACCCAAGGCCGACGCCCCACGACCGTCGCCGCCGAGTGGACCGCGGCGAGGATGCCCGCACAGCACACCAGCGCCAGCGCCTTCGGGAACAGGACGTAGTCCGGGATGCCGAGGATCGCGCCCCGGTCGAACAAGCCGAGCAGCTTGCCGATCGCCAGCAGCGCGGTCCACGTGGGATTCGAGTACCCCTCCACGGCTTCCGCGCCGGGCTGCACAACCGGCCCCAGACCTTCCGCGAAACCGCGGGCGTAGCCGAACGTGATGGCGGCGTCGTCGACGATCCAGTTGCCGTACCGCGCGGCTTGTGCCGCGATCAGGGCGGTCCCACCGGCCACTGCCACGACCGCCTGCCATCGCTTGCCGCTCTCGATCGGCTCGCGCGAGGCGAGATCGGGTTCCCGAATCCGGGCAGGGGGTATCGGCGGAGCGGAGACCATGTCCGCACGCTATTCGCGTTGTGTGCCAGTTCTGTCACAGCCACTCGCTGATCGTGTGCCAAACGAAAGGGCCCGCCTCCCCTGGGGGAAGCGGGCCCTTCGTCATGCGCGTGGATCAGCCGTTGTTGCGACCGGTCGGGAAGATCCCTCCCGGAGTCGTCGGCGTCGTGCTGTCGTTGCCACCGCCGCCGCCGCCGTCGGAGTCGCCGATCAGCAGCGTGATCGTCTCGTTCTTCTTGATCTGGCTGCCCGCCGTCGGCACGCTGCCGGTGACCTTGCCGTCCATGTCCTCGTCGGACAGCTTGTCGGACTGGTAGTTCACCTGGCCGTCCCAGCCGAGCTGCTGCATCCGCTGCAGCGCCTCGTTCTGGGTCAGGCCACGCAGGTCCGGCATCGAGATCCTCTGCTCCGACCCGTTCGACACCGTCAGGGTCACGGTCGAGCCCTCGCGCTGCTGGCCCGCGTTCGGCTTCTGGTTGAGGACCTGGCCCTCCGGCTGGTCGGAGTCGGCCTCCTGCTTGCTGACCCTGAACCCGAGCGCCTCCAGGCCGGCCTTCGCGACGTCGTACTGCTGGCCGGTGTAGTCGGTGACCTCCACCATGTTCGGCGTCTTGCCGATCTTGATGGACACCGTGCTGCCCTGCGCGATCTGCGTGTTCGCGTTCGGGTTCTGGCTCTGGACCTTGCCGTACTGGTCTTCGTCGTTGACGTCGACCTCCTGGACGTTCGGGTCCAGGAGCAGCCCGACCTGGTTGAGCAGGGCCAGGGCCTCCTCCCGGGTCTTGCCGAGCACGCTCGGCACCGCGACGTTCGCCGGCGCGCGTCCGATGTACAGCGTGATCTTCTGGTCGAGCGCGACGCTCACGCCGGCGGCGGGATCGGTGTTGATCGCCTTGCCGATCGCGTCGGCCGAGCAGGTCTCGACGCCGTTGGGCTGGCGCACGCACGGCTTGTCCGCGAGCACGATGTTGGTGAAACCCTTGTCCCGCAACGTCGCCTCGGCCTGCGCCTGCTGCTGGCCGTTGACCTCGGGGATCATCGCGGTCGCCGGCTTCGACTCGAACGCGCCCGCCAGCCACATGATGAACGCGATCAGCCCGAGGGCGATCAACGTGAAGATCACCGCGGCCGTGACGCGCCTGCGCTTCCGGCGCTTCTCGTCCTCTTCGACCGCGTCGGGGTCGTAGTCGTAGTCGGCCGCGTGGCCCGGCGCCCCGCCGATCACCTGCGTCCGCTCGTCGGCGGTCATGACCATCGGCGCCGACGGCCGCTGCCCGGACAGCGTCCGCACCAGGTCGGCGCGCATCTCGGCGGCCGACTGGTACCGGTTGGCCGGGCCCTTGGCCAGCGCCTTCAGCACGATCGCGTCCAGCTCCGGCGACACCGCGGGGTTGACCGCCGACGGCGCCTTCGGGTCCTCCCGCACGTGCTGGTAGGCCACCGCGACCGGCGAGTCACCGGTGAACGGCGGCTCGCCGGTGATCAGCTCGAACAGGACGCAGCCCGCGGCGTAGACGTCACTGCGGGCGTCCACACCCTCGCCGCGCGCCTGCTCCGGCGACAGGTACTGGGCCGTGCCGATCACCGCGGCCGTCTGGGTCATCGCGGCCTGGCCGTCGTGCATCGCGCGGGCGATGCCGAAGTCCATCACCTTGACCGCGCCCTGGTCGGTGATCATCACGTTGGCCGGCTTCACGTCCCGGTGCACGATTCCGTGCCGGTGCGAGAAGTCGAGCGCGGCGCAGACGTCGGCCATGACCTCCATGGCCCGCTTCTGCGACAGCGGCCCCTCGGTCTTGACGATGTCGCGCAGCGTCCGGCCGCGGACGTACTCCATCACGATGTAGGGCAGCGGACCGTACTCGGTCTGCGCCTCACCGGTGTCGTACACGGCGACGATCGCCGGGTGGTTCAGCGCCGCGGCGTTCTGCGCCTCGCGGCGGAACCGCTCCTGGAACTGGGGGTCGCGGGCGAGGTCGGCACGCAGGATCTTCACGGCGACCTCGCGGCCCAGCCGGACGTCCGTGCCGTGGTGGACCTCGGACATGCCGCCGTAACCGAGCGTGTCGCCCAGTTCATAGCGGTTGGACAGCATCCTGGGTGCAGTCATCGGAGAAAGCCGTTCCGTTCCGTCCAAGGTGTGCTCATCATGCCTCGTAGGTCGTCTCTTCGGGGGGAGGGAGTTGCCGCGTGCCGGGAACCATGTCGGTCGTGCCGACCTGACCGCCCGGGACGCGGCCGGTTCCGCTGTCGCCGCCCCAGTCGGGCAGGAGCACCAGCAGAACCACCACGATCCCGGCCACCAGAACGGCCAGCAGCACCCACACGGCGATCGGCACCCGCCGCCGCGGTGGCACCGGCATCGGCAGCACCCCGCTCGGGTGCGGCATACCGGGTGGGCTCACCGGCTGCATCGCCGGCTGCGAAACCGGGCCGACGGCAGCCACCGGGCCGACGACCGGGGCATAAGTCTGCACCAGTCCGGACGGCGTCGGTAGCGCGTGCCCGTTGCGGACCGCGGCGATGGCGGCCGCGAACTCGCCGCCGCTGTTGTAGCGCTGCCGCGGGTCCTTGACCAGGGTCGCCTCGATGACCGCGCGGGCGTGCGGTGGCACGTCCGGCGGCAGCGGCGGCGGCAGGTCGCGGATGTGCATCATCGCGACCGTGACCGCGTTCTCGGACAGGAACGGCCGGTGCCCGGCCAGGCACTCGTAACCGCACACGGCCAGCGAGTACACGTCGCTCGCCGGCTCCGCGTCGTGGCCGAGCGCCTGTTCCGGCGCGATGTAGTGGGCGGTGCCCATGACCATGCCGGACCTGGTCACCGGTGCCGCGTCGGCCGCCTTCGCGATGCCGAAGTCGGTGACCTTCACCGTGCCGTTCGGGGTGACCAGGATGTTGCCCGGCTTGACGTCCCGGTGCACCAGACCGCGTTCGTGCGCGGCCTGCAGCGCGTTGCCCGCCTGCTCGAGGATGTCCAGCGTCCGGTCGGCCGCCAGCCTGCCCTCGCGCATCAGGATCCCGGCCAGCGGCTCGCCGTCGACGTGCTCCATCACGAGGTAGGCGATCGCGTGCTCGCCCGCCACCGTTTCGCCGTAGTCGTGCACGGCCGCGATGCCGGGGTGGTTCAGCGACGCGGTCGTGCGCGCCTCGGTGCGGAAGCGGTGCAGGAACTCCGCGTCCTGGGACAGCTCGGCCTTGAGCACCTTCACCGCGACGATCCGGTCCAACCGGGTGTCGCTGGCCTGCCAGACCTCGCCCATCCCGCCGACGGCGATGCGGTGGACGAGACGGTAGCGATCGGCCAGCAGCTGACCGGTGGACAGCATGCGCTACCCACCCCCGAGCTGGGCGTTGATCGCGGCGCGGCCGATCTCGGCCGCCACGGTGCCACCGGTGGCCTCCAGGCCGCGGTTGCCGCCGGACTCGACGATGACCGCGACGGCGATCTGCGGGTCGGCGGCCGGCGCGAACGCGGTGTACCAGGCGTGCGGCGGCGTGGCCTTCGGGTCGGTGCCGTGCTCGGCGGTGCCGGTCTTGGACGCGATCTGGATGTTCGCGCGCTTGCCGCCGCCCTTGGTGTTGGCCTCGGAGGCGATCATCATGTCGCGCAGCACGGCCGCGTTCTCCGCGGACAGCGCCGGCGTGCCGGTCAGCTCCTGCGGCGAGAAGGTCTCCAGGTCGGACAGGTCCGGCGCGAGCAGCTTCTTGATCAGCTGCGGCTTCATGGCCATGCCGCCGTTGGCGATCGTGGCGGACAGCATCAGGTCCTGCAGCGGGGTCAGCCGCACGTCGCGCTGGCCGATGCCGCTCTGGTACAGCGCGGCCTGCGAGTCCATCTCACCGAGGCTGGACGGCGCCACGTTCATCGGGATCGACAGCGGCGTGCCGATGCCGAAGTTGACCGCGATCTGGTTCAGCTTGTCGGCGCCCAGCTGGCCGGCGAACGTCGCGAACGGCACGTTGCAGGAGTGCGCCAGTGCTTCCTTGAACGTGGTGCCGGGGCAGGCCGCGCCGCCGTAGTTCTCCAGCGTGACCCGGGTGCCCGGCAGCTGCACGTTCGGCGCGTTGCTCACCGGGGTGTCGGCGGTGGCGCCGTTCTCCAGTTCGGCGGCCGCGACCAGCAGCTTGAACGTCGAGCCCGGTGGGTAGGTCTGCGAGATCGCCCGGTTGAGCATCGGCTCCTTCGGGTCGTCCGTGAACCGCGTCCACGCCTCCTGCTGGGCCGTGCTGTCGTGCGAGGCCAGCGCGTTCGGGTCGTAGGACGGGGTGGAGACCATCGCGAGGATCTCGCCGGTCTTCGGGTTCATCGCGACCGCGGCGCCGGTGTAGCCCTTCGACGTCATCGCGTTGTACAGCGCCGACTGGACGGCCGGGTTGATCGTCAGCTGCACGTTGCCGCCGCGCGGGTCCCGTCCGGTGACCATGTCCGACAGGCGGCGCACGAACAGCCGCGGGTCCTCGCCGTTGAGGATGTCGTCCTCGGCGCGCTCCAGGCCGCCGGAGCCGTAGCGCACCGAGTAGTAGCCGGTGACCGGCGCGTACATCGGGCCGTCGGTGTAGCGGCGCTCGAACTTCAGCTTGTCGTTCGTCGCCACCACGTCGGCGAGCACCTGGCCGTCGTACTGCGACACGATGCTGCCGCGCTGCCGGGAGTACTGGTCCAGCAGCACCCGCTGGTTGCGCGAGTCGGTGCGGTAGTCGTCGGCCTTCACCACCTGGATGTAGGTGATGTTGACCAGCAGCAGCACCACCATGGTGATCATGGCGATGCCGACGCGGCGCATGGGCTTGTTCATGCCGTCGGTTCCCCTGTCGGATTGCCCCCGGCCGGCGGCCGCTGCACCATCACCGTGTGCGCCTCGGCCAGCGGAGCCTGCTGCTGCGGCTGCTTGGGCCGGGGTTTCTGGGCGGGCCGCCGCGCCGCGTCCGAGATGCGGAGCAGCAGGGCGACCAGGATGTAGTTGGCCAGCAGCGACGAGCCGCCGTAGGACAGGAACGGCGTCGTGATGCCGGTCATCGGGATCAGCTTGGTGACCCCGCCGACGATCACGAACACCTGCATGACGATCGCGAACGACAGGCCGCAGCCGAGCAGCTTGCCGAAGGTGTCCCGCACCGCCAGCGCGCTGCGCATGCCGCGGGTGGCCAGCAGCAGGTAGATCATCAGGATCGCGGCGAGCCCGACGAACCCGAGCTCCTCGCCGAGGCCCGCGGTGATGAAGTCGGTGTTGGACTCCGGCACGATCTCCGGGCGCCCGGCGCCGAGGCCGGTGCCGCCGACGCCGCCGGTGCCGAGGCCGAACAGGCCCTGCGCGATCTGGTAGCCGCCGCCAGGGTCGGAGTAGGTCGCCAGCGGGTCGATCCAGTTCGCCACGCGCTGCTCGACGTGCGTGAACAGCTGGTAGGCGATCAGGCAGCCGACGATGAAGAAGCTCAGCCCGGTGACCACCCAGATCGCGCGCTCGGTGGCGACGTAGAGCATCACCAGCACGATGCCGAACAGCAGCAGCGAGGTGCCCAGGTCCTTCTCGAACACCAGGACCAGCAGGCAGACACCGGCCGCGATGAGCAGCGGGCCCAGGTCACGCGCGCGGGGCAGCTCGACGCCGAACACCTTGCGGCCCGCGATCATGAACAGGTCGCGTTTGGCCACCAGGAAGGACGCGAAGAAGATCATCAACAGGATCTTCGAGAACTCCGCCGGCTGGATGGAGAAGCCCGGCAGCTTCAGCCACACCTTCGCGCCGTTGACCTCGGACAGCGAGCTGGGCAGCACCGCGGGCAGCGCCAGCGCGACCATGCCGACCAGGCCGGCGGTGTAGCCGTAGCGGGTCAGCGTCCGGTGGTCCTTGACCAGGATCAGCACGGCGAGGAACAGCACCAGCGCGAGCGCGGTGAACAAGACCTGCTTCGGCGCGTCCGCGGTGAAGTCCTTGCTGGCCTGCGTCGCCTTCTCGGCGTTTGCCAGGTCGATCCGGTAGATCATCACCAGGCCGAGGCCGTTGAGCAGCGCGACGCACGGCAGGATCAGCGGATCCGCGTACGCCGCCCACTTGCGCACGGCGGCGTGGGCGACCGAGAACAGCCCCAGGTAGGCCAGCCCGTACCAGACGATCGACCAGGACAGCTCCTGCTCCTGGTTCGCCTGGACGAGCACGAACGCGCAGGTCACGATGAACGCGGCGAAACCCAGCATGGCCAGTTCCGTGCCACGCCGGGTCGGCATTTCCCGCGGGGGGTTGGTCGCGTAGATGGAGGCTGCCTGGTCCGACAGCGGTGGCTGGCTCATCAGCCACCGCCACCTGGCACCGTCGTCGTCGCGCAGTCCCTCCCCGCCTGCTGGCTCGTCGATTCGCTCGGCAGCGTCGGCACGCCGGGAATGGTGGTCTGGGTGCAGTCCCGCAGCGTCTTGTAGCGCAGGAAGTTGTCGATGTAGTCGCGCGCGTCGGCCAGGCTGTCCTTCTTCACGCCGTTGCGCACCGCGGCCTGCGCGTCCTGCTGCAGCTGCGGCACGGTCAGCTCGTCGCACACCTGGTCGCCGGACGGGCACGAGCCCTCGGCCTGCTGGTGCAGCGGGATGCCGAGGATGCTGCCGGGCACGCCGCGGAAGATCGCGACCTCCGAATTGGCGCCCTCGCCGACGTAGTACTGGCTGAGCACGAAGTAGCGGGTCGCGATCGCGCCCGCGCCCAGCACCACCAGCACCAGCAGGACGCCCACGATCCAGCGCCACTTGCGGCGCTTCTTCGGCTCCTCCGGCGGCGCGATCATCTGCGGCGGCGGAGGCGGCGGCTGGGTCAGCGCGCGTGCCCTGGCCGCGGGGGAGTCGCCCTGGTGGTCGTACTGGTCGCTGCCGTCGCCGGCCGCGCCGCCCACGATCGGGGCATTTTCGCCGTAGTCGACGTCCACCACGTCCGCGACGATGACCGTCACGTTGTCGGTGCCGCCGCCCTTGAGCGCGAGCTCGATCATCCGGTCGGCGCAGTCCTGCGGGTCCGGGATGCGGATCGCCTCGGCCAGCGTCTCGTCGCTGACCATGCCGGACAGGCCGTCCGAGCACAGCAGGTAGCGGTCGCCCGCGCGGGCCTCGCGCACGGTCAGGCTCGGCTCCACCTCGTGCCCGGTGAGCGCCTTGAGCAGCAGCGAGCGCTGCGGGTGGGTCGCGGCCTGGTCCGCGGTGATGCGGCCCTGTTCGAGCAGCTCGTTGACGAAGCTGTCGTCGCGCGTGATCTGGGTGAGCTGCCCGTTGCGGAACAGGTAGGCGCGCGAGTCGCCGACGTGCACCATGCCGAGGCGCGAACCGGAGAACAGCATCGCGGTGAGCGTGGTGCCCATCCCGTCGAGGTCCGGGTCGTTCGCCACCAGTTCGCTGATGGCCGCGTTGCCGCCGGCCACCGCGTCTCTCAGCATGGTCAGCAGGTCGTCGCCGGGCTCGTCGTCGTCGAGCGGGGCGAGCGAGGCGATCACGACCTTGCTGGCCACCTCACCCGCGGCATGGCCACCCATGCCGTCGGCGAGTGCGAGCAGGCGGGGGCCCGCGTACACCGAGTCCTGGTTGCTGGACCGCACCAGGCCACGGTCGCTGCGGGCCGCGTAGCGAAGAACGAGTGTCATGGGCGAAGCTCGATCACCGTCTTGCCGATCCGGATGGGGACACCGAGTGGAACTCGGAGGGGTGCAGTGACCTTAGCCCGGTCCAGATAAGTCCCGTTGGTCGATCCCAGATCTTCCACGTACCAGTCCGTGCCGCGCAGCGACAGCCGGGCGTGCCGGGTCGAGGCGTAGTCGTCGTCCAGCACCAGGGTGGAGTCGTCGGCCCGGCCGAGCGTGATCGGCCTGCCGTCGAGGGTGATCCGCGTGCCGGCCAGCGCCCCGTGGGTGACGAGCAGCTGGCGGGGCGTCTTGGCGTTGCCCCGCGGCTTCTTCTGCTCCTTGGCGCGGCGCAACCCGGGCATCGCGACCTTCAGGCCCGACGCCGCGTACAGGTCCGAGCGCACCACCCGAAGGGCAGCCAGCACGAACAGCCAGAGCAGCACGAGAAAGCCCACTCTGGTGAGTTGAACGACCAGCTCCGGCACGTGTCTCCGCCTTCTGTTCTCCCGACCGTGGCACGCGTGCGCCGCGGCGTCCCGCAGGGGTCATTCTGCGGGACACGGGATTTCGGGTGCGAACCCGGTCAGGCGCAGGTTACCGGCGCGCGTGTCAGCCCTGCGTGCGGAACACCAGCGACGAGTGGCCGACCCGGATCACGTCGCCGTCCGCGAGCTGCCACGTCTGCACCGGCGTGCCGTTGACCGTGGTGCCGTTCGTGGAGCCGATGTCGGCGAGCGTCGCGCTCTGGCCGTCCCAGGTGATCTCCAGGTGGCGGCGGGAGACACCGGTGTCGGGCAGGCGGAAGTCGGCGTCCTGGCCGCGGCCGATGACGTTGCCGCCCTGCTTGAGGGTGTAGTTCCGGTTCGAGCCGTCGTCGAGCTGGAGGACGGCCTGCAGCTGACGGCCCGCGCCCGGCGCGGCGGGCGGCGGAGCGTAGCCCTGCTGCGCGTACGGGTCCGGAGCGCCCTGCGGCGGGCCGTAGCCACCCGGCGGGGTGCCGTAGCCGGGCTGCTGCCCGTAGCCCTGGTCGTAACCGGGCTGCTGGCCGTAGCCCTGGTCATAGCCGGGCTGCTGGCCGTAACCCTGGTCGTAGCCGCCCTGCGGCTGGCCGTAGCCCTGGTCGTAGCCGGGCTGCTGCTGCCCGTAACCCTGGTCGTAACCCGGCTGGCCGCCGTAGCCGGCGCCCTGGTCGTACCCGGGCTGCTGGCCATAGCCCTGGTCGTACCCGGGCTGCTGGCCGTAACCCTGGTCGTAACCCGGCTGGCCATAGCCACCCTGGTCATAACCGGGCTGTCCCTGCTGTCCGTAGCCGTACTGGCCCTGCTGGCCGTACGGGTCACCCTGGTCGTATTGGCCTTGGCCGTAGCCGGGGGGCTGGCTCATTGCTGGGTCTCCTGCGTTGCTGGGTCGTGCTGACCGTCCTGCACCCGCGACGTTACGCGCGCTGACGTCGGGGTCGACGGATGAACGGGTCTTGAATTGTCCAGTATGCAGCGCGTCGTTGCGCTCGAGCGAAACTACGACGTCACCATAGGTGTCCCAACCGTGTTCGGCGAGGTGCTCCTTGACGGCTTCTGTGAGCACCCTGGTGACGCGCAACTCATCGCCGGCCATCCGGTCGTAGTCAGTCGGCCCCAGTGACACGATGTAGTGGTTGGGGGCGAGCAGCCTGCCACCGGCCAGCTCACGAACGTTGTCCTCGCCTTCGCGTTCCAGGGCCTGCGCCACTTCTTGCGTGACGACGTTGCCGCCGAACATGCGTGCGAAGGTGTTTCCCACCAGGGATTCCAGGCGTCGATCGAAGCGCTCAACGCGACCCACGGAACCCCTCACCCTCCTTCGCACCATGTGCTTTCGCATCGATCCTATCGGGATCCGCGCCCTTCGACACGACCCCCGGTGAAGGGCCCCGAAACGGCCTGCTAGAGTTCTCTTCGCTGTCGCAGGCAACTCGGGCGAGTGGCGGAATGGCAGACGCGCACGGTTCAGGTCCGTGTGTCCGAAAGGACGTGAGGGTTCAACTCCCTCCTCGCCCACCCGATGACCCGGGCTCTGGATCCCAGAGCCCGGGTTTTTTCGTTCCACGTATCTCACCCGGCCGCGGTGCGGAGCGCTCCCGCGAGGTGGTGGGCGTTCTGATGCACAACGACGGGGACTGTCACATGCGTGACCGCGTCGACGGGACAACCTGAACGTGGCCGCGGCGGGGCGGCTGGACGAGATCGGCGAGGACCTCGACGGTCTCCGGCGCCTCAGGCGTAGCGGCGGCGGTGGCGATGCTCACCAGGATCGGATCCGGCCCGGCCCCGTGGTGGTCACGGCGTCCAGTCGGCGTTGGCGCCGCAGAGCAGGACGCACGGCACTTCGCCGGGCACGGCGCCGGCCAGCCACGCGGCGAACGGCACCGCGGCCGCCGGTTCGACGGCCAGCCGGAACTCGTCCCACAGCCGGTCCCGCGCCGCGAGGATTTCCGCCTCGCTGACGACCAGCGACCGCACGCCCGGCCCGGACAGCACCTCGAACGGGACCTCCCCGACGCGGGTCGCGCCCAGCGCCGACGCGGCGACCGAGTCCACCTCCGCGTCCACCGGGCGCCCGGCCGCGAGCGCCTGGTGCAGGCAGGAGCACTGCTCCGGCTCGACCGCGACCGTCAGCCGCCCGCCGGAGCCGAGCGCCACCCCGGCCGCGAGCCCGCCGCCGCCGACGGCCACCGCGATCGCATCCACCTCGGGTGCGTCGGCGACGATCTCCGCCGCCACCGTGCCCTGGCCGGCGATCACGACCGGGTCGTTGTAGGCCTCGACGTACCGCGCGCCCGGCGCCTGCGCGGCTTCGTGGGCTGCCGCCGCCGCGTCGGCGTACCGCGCGCCCGCCCGCACCAGCCGCGCGCCGGCCGCCTCGATCCGGCGTGCCTTGCCGGCCGGGACGCCGTCCGGCACGAACACGGTCGCGGGCAGGCCGAGGATCGCCGCGGCGGTTGCCACGCCGATGCCGTGGTTGCCGCCGGACGCGGTGACGACCTGCTCCGGCCGCTCCCCGGCGAGCAGGGCGTTCAGCGCGCCACGCAGCTTGAACGAGCCGGTGCGCTGCAGGTGCTCGAGCTTCAGCACGAGCGGGCGACCGTCGACTTCGGCGCGCAGCACCGGGGTGTGGCGGACGTACGGGCGGATGCGCTCCGCGGCGGCTGTGACGTCGGGGACGACCGTGCTTGTCATGAGTCCACTGTGCGCAGGACGGCCGTAAGCCGCCAGCGCTTTCCCGTTGCCCGGCATTAGCGATACTTACGGCATGCTCGTCGCCGAACGGCTGCGCGTCCTGGTCGAGGTCGCCCACGCCGGGTCCATCGCCACCGCGGCGCGGAACATGGGCTTCACCGCCTCCGCGCTGTCCCAGCAGCTGGCCCGGCTCGAACGCGAGGCGGGCTGCGCGCTGCTGGAGCGCCGCGCGACCGGCACGGTGCTCACCGAGGCCGGACGGCTGCTGGTCCGGCACGGCGAGGCGATCGCGGGGGAGCTGCGGGAGGCGGAGCAAACGCTTGCGGCGCTGCGCGACCAGCCGCCCGCCGCGTTGACGGTGGGCACCTTCGCGACTGCGGGGCAGGTGCTGTTGCCGCAGGTCGTGGGGGAGTTCCGGCGCGCGTACCCGTCGACCCGGCTGCGGCTGGTGGACCTGGAGCCGCCGGAGGGCTACGACCTGGTGGTCTCGGGCGAGCTGGACCTGCTGATCACCCACCGCTACCCGGGGCGGCAGCTGCCGCCGTCACGCGGGCTGACGCGGGTGCCGCTGCTCGCCGACCGGCTGCGGCTGGTGCTGCCCGCCCACCACCCGGCCGCGCGCAAGCCCGAGGTGAAGCTGATCGACCTCGCCGACGACGACTGGATCTCGGCCGACCGCCAGTGCCTGGACCTGCTGGCCGCCAAGGACGGGGTGGAGCCGCGGATCGCCTACGAGACCCGGGACTACGCGGCGATCCTCGCGCTGGTCCGGGCCGGGCTGGGCGCGGCTCTGGTGCCGGCGAGCGTGGTGCGCGGCGCCGACGGGATCGTGGTGCGCGACCTGGCCGGGAGCGCGCTGGACCGCGAGGTGTACGCGGTGCACCGCCCCCGGCCGGCCGCGCACGTCGAGGCCGTGGCCGGCCTGCTGGCGCGGGTGGCGTCCCGGCTCAGCTGACGTCGACCAGGTCCACCACGAAGACGAGGGTCTCGCCCGGCTTGATGACGCCGCCCGCGCCGCGGTCGCCGTAGGCCAGGTGCGGCGGGATGACCAGACGGCGGCGGCCGCCGACCTTCATGCCCTGCACGCCCTGGTCCCAGCCAGGGATGACGTGCCCGGCGCCGAGCGGGAAGCGCAGCGGCTCACCCCGGTTCCAGGACGCGTCGAACTCCGCGCCGGTCGAGTGCGAGACGCCGACGTAGTGCACGGACACGACGTTGCCCGCGGCGGCTTCGGGACCGTCGCCGACGGTGAGGTCGGTGACTTCCAGCTCGGCCGGGGGCGGCCCGGTCGGCTTGTCGACCTCGGGGCGTTCGAGTGCCATGCGTGTTCCTCCCTGTGTTTGCGGTCGCTGCACGGTACCCAGCGGCTCCGGGGGCCGCACGCCCAGCTCGTGGTCGGCTGTTGTAATGAGCAGCGTGAACCTCGACGACCTCACGCCGCGCAGCCGTGCGGTGGCCGCCGGACGACCGGACGAAGCCGGTGAGCCGCTGAACACCCCGCTGGTCCCGGCGAGCACCTACCTCGCCGGCGCGGGCTTCCGGTACGCGCGGGAGGACGGCACGCCGACCTGGGCCGCGCTCGAAGAAGCCGTGGGAGCGCTCGAAGGCGGGCACGCGACGGCGTTCGCCTCCGGCATCGCGACCGCGGCCGCGGTGCTGGACCTGCTGGACGTCGGCGCCGAGGTCGCCGTGCCGGTCTACAGCTACGCGGGCACCCGCGGGCTGCTGGACCACGCCGCGGCCAAGGGGCGGCTGAAGGTGCGCCGCATCGAGCCGTCCGACCGGGAGGGCTGGCTGGCCGCCGCCCGCGAGGCCGACGTGGTGTGGGTCGAGTCGCCGACCAACCCGACCCTCGACCTGATCGACATCGCCGCGCTGACGGGTCAGCGCGCGCGGGTCGTCGTGGACAACACGTTCGCCACGCCGCTGGCCCAGCAGCCGTTGTCGCTGGGCGCGGACATCGTCGTGCACAGCGCGACCAAGCTGATCGGCGGGCACAGCGACCTGCTGCTCGGGCTGACGATCGCCGCGGACGAGGGCGTGGCCGCGGAGCTGCGCGATGCCCGCACCCGCAACGGCGCCACCCCCGGCGCGCTGGAGGCGTGGCTCGCGTTGCGCGGGTTGCGGACGCTTCCGGTCCGGCTGGCCGAACAGTCCCGCACCGCGGCGCTGCTCGCGGAGCGGCTCGGCGCGCACCCGGCGGTGACGAAGGTGCGCTACCCCGGCCAGGGCACGATGATCGCCTTCGACCTCGCCGACGCGGACGCCGCCGACCGCCTGTGCGCGTCGCTGCGGCTGATCCGGCACGCCACCAGCCTCGGCGGGGTGGAGAGCATCGTCGAGCGCCGCGCGATGTGGCCGGGCGACGCGCACGTGCCCGCCGGCCTGGTGCGGTTCAGCGTCGGCCTGGAGGACCCCGAGGACCTCTGGCGGGACCTGGCTCAGGCGCTGACCTGAGCCCGCCGCGTCAGCTGGTCCGGGTCCAGGTGCCAGGCGTGCACGACGCGCGGGTGGATCCGGATCAGCTCGTCGCTGAAGAAGCCGCGCCCGAACTCCGGCGGCTCGACGCCGGTGATCAGTTCGGCGGTGCCGCGGACCTCGACGCCGCGCCCCCAGCCGGGTTTGACGGCGCCCGGCTCGTCCGGGGTGATGTCGTCGACGACGAACGACACCTCGGGGTTGCGTTCGAGGTTGCGCCACTTCTGGCTCTTGCTGAGCGCGGGTCCGCCGATGTCGATCGTGCCGTCGTCGTTGAGCCGGAAGCTCAGCGGCCGGACCTGCGGGCGCCCCTTGGCGTCGACGGTGCCCATGCGGCCGAGCCGCTGGCCGGCCAGGTACGCGCGCTCGCGTTCGGTGAAGATCATGGGATTCACGCTAGAACCTCCAGATAACTGGAGGTCAAGGAAATCCGGATGCCCGCCCGGCGTGATCACGCTAGGGTCGCCGCTGACATGAGCAAGCACATCGCCATGGTCGGGGTCCCGGCCGTCAGCCACGTCCTGCCCAGCCTCGAAGTGATCCGCGAGCTGGTCGCCCGCGGCCACCGCGTGACCTACGCCAACGACCCGGCCGTGGCCCACCTGATCGAGCCCACCGGCGCCGAACTGGTGCCGTGCACCTCGACGCTGCCGGTGGCCGACAACGACTGGCCCGCCGACCCGATCGCGGCGATGGACCTGTTCCTCGACGACGCGATCCAGGCGCTCCCGCAGCTGCGTGCCGTGTACGACGCGGATCCGGCGGACCTCTACCTCTACGACATCGGCGCGTACGGCGCGCGCGTCCTCGCCGAATCGCAGGGGCGCCCGTTGGTGCAGTTGTCGCCGACGTTCGTGGCCTGGAAGGGCTACGAGGAAGAGGTCGCGGCGCAGTTGTGGGCGCTGCCCGGTGCCGACGCGCACCGGGCGAAGTTCGCCGACTGGCTCGCCTCGTCCGGGGCGACCACTTTGGACAGCGACGCGTTCTCCGGCCGGCCGCCGCGCGCGCTGGCGTTGATCCCCCGCGCGATGCAGCCGAACGCCGACCGGGTGGACGACAGCGTGACCTTCGTCGGGCCGTGCCTCGGCGACCGCGGGGATGTCGGCGCGTGGACGCGACCCGCGGACGCCGGGAAGGTCCTGCTGGTCTCGCTCGGCTCGGCCTACACGCGCCAGGCCGCGTTCTACCGGGAATGCCTCGCCGCGTTCGGGAACCTGCCCGGCTGGCACGTGGTGCTGCAGATCGGCAAGTACGTCGACCCGGCCGAGCTGGGGGAGGTCCCGGCCAACGTCGAGGTCCGGTCCTGGGTGCCGCAGCCGGCGATCCTGGCGCAGGCGGACGCGTTCGTCACGCACGCCGGCATGGGCAGCAGCGCGGAAGGACTGCACGCGGGCGTGCCGATGATCGCGGTGCCGCAGGCCGCCGAGCAGTTCATGAACGCCGACCGCCTGGTCGAACTCGGCGTGGCGCGGCGGATCGACACCGCGGACGCGACGGCCGACTTGCTGCGGAGCACCCTGCTGGAACTCGTCGCCGACCCCGAGGTCGCCCGCAGGTCCGCCCGGCTGCGCGACGAGACCCGCGCCGAGGGCGGCTCCACTCGGGCGGCGGACCTCCTGGAGGAGCTGCTCCGCTAAACGCCCGCGGCGGGGTAGGGGAAGTCCGCTGGTGGCTTGGCCTTCGGGTCGACCCACCGGCGCATTCCGGCGTCGCAGATGGCGTAGCCCCAGTTGATCAGCCGCTCCTGCGCGGCGGCCGGGGTGCGCCGCAGCCGGGTGGGTGACTCGGCGAGCGCGCGGGTCCGGCTGAGCGGCGCGGGGAGCGCGTCGTCGACCTCGAAGTTGTCGATGTCGCTGTAGCTGCCCCAGTAGGCGCCCGCGAAAGTGCCGTCCACATAGGACTTGATCAGCGACGACGTGCGCAGCGTGCGGACCTGGTTGTCCATGATGTCCAGCGTGCGCAGCAGCTGGCCCGGCCAGTTCCGGGACACCGACCGCAGCTTGTCCATCCGCTTGCCCGCGTCGCTGACGAGCACCGTGTCGCAGTGCCCGATCACCGGGTCCAGGCCGAGGTTGTCGAACACGCCGGCGTCGCTCAGCTCGATGCGCCGGTCCTCGCCCGGGACCGGCGTGGTCAGCACGACCGGCGACAGGAACGGCGGGAACGCCGACGACGCCGCGACCGCGGTCGCGAGCTGGACCGGCGGGTCCTGCTGCCGTTCCCGGTAGAACCACCACTGGTCGCCGTCCTGCAGGTCGGTCGCGGTGAACACGAAGTGCGGGCCGTGCGCGGGCAGGTCCGGCAGCAGGAGGTCGCCGAACAGGTGCTTCCGGTACGCCGCCGCGAGGACCTCCCCGGTGCTGCGGCCGGGCGTCACCAAGCCGCGCAGGATCACCGGCACGTCGAGCGTCCGCCCGGCGAGCGCGCGCACTGGCCGCACGACCTCGTCGGTGAAGTTGGCCGCCACCCCGCCGGTGAACTCCAGCCGCGGCCACGCGACGGCGAGCGCGCCCGCGGTGATCGAGCCGCCGGAGACGCTGGAGATCCGCGTCAGCTCGGGCAGCCAGCCCAGTTCGTTGATGCGCCACAACGCGCCCAGGTGGAACAGCATCGCGCGATAGCCGCCACCGGACAGGCAAAGCCCGACCCCAGTCATACGGACGGGTGTACTACGGGTGTCCCACCGGGAGCAAGGAGTCACCTCTTGCCAGACGGTCCCGCGACCACTAACGTACAACCATGTGGTTGTAAGTCAACTCGGCGACGCGGAGATCGACCGCATCTTCCACGCACTCGCGGACGCCACCCGGCGCGACATCGTCACCAGGGTGCTCCGCCAGGAGGAGTCGATCTCGCAGCTCGCCCGCAGGTACGACATGAGTTTCGCCGCCGTGCAGAAGCACGTGGCGGTGCTCGCGCGGGCGTCGCTGGTCGTCAAACAGCGGAGCGGAAGGGAGCAGCTCGTGCACGGCAATCCCGAGGTCCTGCGCAAGGCGGCCCGCCTGCTCGACGAATACGAACAGATCTGGCGCCACCGCGCCGACGCGATCGGCGACATCCTGTCCGAGGAGGACGAATGACGGTCATCAGCTCGCACAAGGACACCGAAGCCCTCACCCTCACGATCGTCGCGGAGTACGACGCCGCGCCGGAGCGGGTGTGGCGGGTGTGGGAGGACCCGCGCAAGCTCGAGCGGTGGTGGGGCCCGCCGACCTGGCCCGCCACGTTCGAGCAGCACGACTTCAAGGCAGGCGGCCGCTCCAGCTACTTCATGACCGGGCCGGACGGCACGAAGTCCCACGGCTGGTGGGAGATCACCGCGGTCGAGGCCCCGCACCGGCTGGAGTTCGACGACGGTTTCGCCGACGACAAGGGCGAGCGGAACACGGAGATGCCGGTCATCCACTGCGCGGTCACCATCGAGGCGAACGGCGGCGGCACCCGGATGACCACCGTGAACTCCTTCGACAGCCTGGAGCAGCTGGAAAAGCTGATCGAGATGGGCATGGAGGAGGGCATGAAGCTCGCCGAGGGCCAGATCGACGCGCTACTGGCCGAGGACTAGTTCCGGAACTCCCACAGGATCATCGACGGGACACCGGCGCCGGCGGCCTGCGCGGCCGCCGGCGCCAGTCCGGCCAGCGACCACGGCCACGTCTCCCACGGGCCGGGCTCGGACGCCGGGATCTCCCGCGCCGGCGCCGCCGGTTCCTCGCACCGCACCGGTTCCAGCCCGGCGGCGAGCGCGGCCCGCAGGTAGTCGCCGGTGCGGTGGCAGTGCGAAAGGACCCGGCCGGGCGCACCGTCCGCGCGGCGCACCGCCGGGACGTGACCACGCGCCACCTGCTCCGGGTGCACGTCGGCGATCACCACGCACCCGCCGGGGCGCAACACGCGCGCGAACTCCGCGAACACCGGGCCCAGGTCCGGCACGTGCGTCAGCGCGAGCGAGCAGGTCACCAGGTCGACCGGCCCGGACGGCAGCTCGGTGAGGCTCCCGACGTGGAATTCCCCGTCGGGCAAGCGTTTCCGGGCCAGTTCGAGCATCCCCGGCGAGGAGTCGACGCCCACCACCCGGTGGCCGCACTCCGCGAGCACCGCCGTCACCCGGCCAGTTCCGCAGGCCGCGTCCAATGCCACCCCCGGGGACAGCCGGCCGGCGATCTCGCGCACGAACGGCTCGTCGAAGTCGAACGCCGGGTTCGGGGAGTCGTAGGTCGGCGCCCACAGGTCGTAGCCCTCGACCGGGTCGACGTGCGCGACCTCCACGCCGTCCGGGGACTCCGCCAGCAGCCGGCGGATCTCGGCGAGGCGTTCCGCGACGAACGCGCGGTCGTGCTCGCCGCGGAAGGATCGCAGCAGCGCCAGGCCTTCCAGGCCGAGGACGTAGGCCAGCGGGTGTTCGTACGCCACGCCCGGACGGTAGCGATCAACCATTGCGTGGCACCACGGAATTTTCAGTCCAGCAGGTGTTCCAGCACGATCCGCTCGTCCGCGCCGACGTACTCGGCGTAGTAGTCGAACAGGGCGCGCCGCGCCAGCCGGGCCGCCAGCGGGCCGTCGCCGTCCTCCACCGCGCGCAGCACTTCCTTGTGGTGCGCGACCGACGCCGCCATCAGCGACTGCCGGTCCGTCGAGTTCTCCAGCTTGCCCGCGATCAGGTCCAGCACCACCCCGCGCACGACCTTGCCGCACACCACGATCAGCGTGTTCCGCCCGGCCCGCGCGACCACGTCGTGGAACGCGACGTCCGCGCGGCTGAAGGTCGCGTAGTCGTCCAGGCTCTCGGTCATCGCCGCCAGCGCCGCGCGCAACTCCGACAGGTCCTCTTCGGTCCGCAGCTCGGCGGCCAGCCGGTACGCCGAGCCCTCCAGGATCATCCGGAACTGCAGCAGCTCGGCCAGCCCGAGCGTTTCCGCGCGCGCCAGCCGGTCCAGCGACTTCTGCAGGCTCGCCGGGGACGCGGGCAGGACCTCCGGCCCGCGCGGATCACCAGGGCGCGAGCGGATCACCTCGCCGGCCTGCAGGACCCGCAGCGCCTCGCGGATCGTGGAGCGGCTGACCCCGAACTGGGCCATCAGCTCGCGTTCGCCGGGCAGCCGCTCGCCCGGCCGGAGCCGGCCGGTGAGCACGGCCTGCTCGATCTGTTCCACGATCCGCTCGTAGGCGCGGACCGGGCTGACCGGCTCGAATTCCATCGTGTCTTGACCTTCACCCCGTGTGGTGCAAACCTAGGCTACTGGTCGGACCAGCATACTGACTCGGGGTGAGGATGAAAGTCCGAATTTCCGCGGCACTCGCGCTACTGCTGGTGGTTTCGGCCTGCTCCGCCGGATCCACGGCGACGGTCGGCTCCGGCCCGGACACGCTCGCGGTCGGGTTCACCGCCGAGCCGGCGAACTTCGACTTCACCCGCACCGACGGCACGGCCATCCCGCAGGCCCTGCTCTACAACGTCTACGAGGGCCTGGTGAAGCTCGACAGCAGCGGCAAGATCGTGCCGCTGCTCGCCAGGTCCTGGACCGTGAGCGAGGACAGGCGCACCTACGACTTCCAGCTCCAGCCCGGCGTGACGTTCAGCAACGGCGCGCCGTTCACCGCCGACGACGTGAAGTTCTCGATCGACCGGGTCAAGACCGACTGGACGATCTCCATCAAGTCCAAGATGGACGTCGTGGACCACGTCGAGGTGGTCGACCCGCTGCACGCCCGGGTGGTGCTGAAGAAACCCAGCAACGGCTGGCTGTTCGACATGACCGGCCGCGTCGGCGCGATGTTCAGCCCCACCGGGGTCGCCGACCTGGCGGGCAAGCCCGTCGGCACCGGGCCGTACGAGGTGCAGTCCCGGCGGCGCGGCGATTCGATCGTCCTGGCCGCCAACCCCGGCTACTGGGGCCGGAAACCGGCTTACCGGACCGTGATCCTGAAGTACATCAAGGATCCGACCGCGTTGAACAACGCGCTGCTCAGCAACGGCATCGACGTCATCGCGCAGATCACCGCGCCGGACTCGATCCCGCAGTTCGAGAACGACAACCGGTTCACCGTCCTGCAGGGCACCACGAACGGCGAGGTCGTGCTCTCCTTCAACGGCGCGAAAGCACCCTTCAACGACGTGCGCGTCCGCCGCGCGCTCACCCTGGCCATCGACCGCAAGGCGTTGCTGGACACCGCGTGGGCCGGTCGCGGCACGGTGCTCGGCAGCATGGTCCCGCCCACCGACCCCTGGTACGAGGACCTCGCCGGCTACTACCCGCACGACCCGGTGCAGGCGAAGACGCTGCTCGCCGAGGCGGGGCAGACGAACCTGTCGATCCGGCTGCGCGTCGCGAACCTGCCGTACGCGACGGCCGCCGCGCAGGTGGTCGCCTCGGATCTGGCCGACATCGGCGTGCAGGTCACGATCGAGCCGCTGGACTTCCCGGCCGTGTGGCTCAAGCAGGTCTTCACCGACCACGACTTCGACGCCTCGATCGTCCAGCACGTCGAAGCCCGTGACATCACCACCTTCGGCAACCCCAAGTACTACTGGGGCTACGACAACCCGCGGGTGAAGCAGCTCATCTCGGACGCGGACGCGGGCACGCCGGAGCAGCAGGTCGCGGACATGCGCGAGGCCGCCCGCACCATCACCGCGGACGCGGCCGCCGACTGGCTGTTCCTGTACCCGAACGTCGTGGTGGCGAAGAAGAAGGTGACCGGGCTCGCCGCCAACCAGGTCAGCGAGTCCTTCGACCTGACGGGGCTGGGCTGATGACCGCCGCGATCCTGCGCCGCGTGGCGATCCTGGTGGTCAGCGTGCTGGTCGCCTCCATCGTGGTGTTCGCGTTCATGGCGGTGCTGCCCGGCGATCCGGCGCAGGTCGCGCTCGGCATCAACGCCACCCCGGAGCTGCTCGCCAGGACGCGCGCCGACTTCGGGCTCGACCGGCCGCTGGTCGAGCAGTACCTGAGCTGGATGGGCGGGGTGCTGCAGGGCGACTTCGGCCGCTCCTACGTCACCGGCGAGGCGATCGGGCCGCAGCTGGTGGACCGGCTCGGCGTGACGTTGTGGCTGGTGGGCGCGGGGATGCTGGTCGCGGTCGTGCTCGCGGTGCCGTTCGGCGCGCTGGCCGCGGTGTGGCACCGGCGCTTCGGTGGCACGGCCATCTCCGGCCTGTCGCAGCTCGGGGTGGCGGTGCCGGCGTTCCTCGCCGGGATCCTGCTGGTGCAGGTGTTCGCGGTGCAGCTGCGGTGGCTGCCGTCGGGCGGGTGGACGCCGCCGAACGTCGACACCGGCGAGTTCCTGCGCGGGCTGATCCTGCCCGCGTTGTCGCTCGGGCTCGTGCAGGGCGCGGTGCTCACCCGGTACGTGCGCTCGGCGGTGCTGGACACGCTCGGCCAGGACTACCTGCGCACCGCCCGCTCTAAGGGCCTGCGTCCGTACCCGGCGCTGATGCGGCACGGCATGCGCAACGCCGCCGTCCCGGTGGTGACCGTGCTCGGGCTCCAGCTGACCACGCTGCTGGTCGGCGCGGTCGTGGTGGAGCGGGTGTTCGTGCTGCCCGGTCTGGGCAGCATGCTGCTGGACTCGGTGTCGGCGCGTGACCTGCTGTCGGTGCAGGGCATCGTGCTCGTGCTGGTGGTCGCGGTGCTGGTGGTCAACTTCGTGGTCGATCTGCTGTACGTGGTGATCGACCCCCGGCTGAGGACGGCGCGGTGAAGGGGCGGACATCGCCGGCGTTGATCGCCGGGGCGGTACTGGTCGGGCTCGTGGTGCTGGCGGCGCTGGTGTCGTTCGTGTGGACGCCGCACGATCCGCTGAAGGTCGAATCGACCGCCCGGCTGCTCGGGCCGGCCGGTGAGCACTGGTTCGGCACCGACAAGTTCGGCCGGGACGTGTTCAGCCAGATCCTCGTCGGCGCGCGCACGACGCTGTACGTCGGCGTGCTCGCGGTCGGCGTCGCCGCGCTGGTCGGGACGCCGCTGGGGATCCTGGCCGGGATGTCGAAGCGGTGGCTCGGCGAGTTCGTCATGCGGGTCAACGACCTGGTGCTCGCGTTCCCGGCGCTGCTGCTGGCGATCATGCTCGGCGCGGTCTACGGCGCGAGCACGGTCACCGCGATGATCGCGATCGGAGTCGCGACCATCCCGTCGTTCGCGCGGGTGGCCCGCTCCGGCACGTTGCAGGTGATGAGCACGGAGTACGTGCTGGCGGCGCGCTCGGCGGGCCGGTCGCGGTTCTTCATCGCGCGGCGGCACGTGCTGCCGAACATCGGCGGGCTGGTGATCGTGCAGTGCTCGGTGTCGTTCGGCATCGCGGTGCTGGCCGAGGCGGCGCTGTCGTTCCTCGGGTTCGGCACGCGGCCGCCGACGCCGTCCTGGGGGCGCATGCTGCAGGAGTCCCAGGAACTGCTGACCGTGCAACCGCGGCTCGCGCTGGTGCCGGGTCTGGCGATCGCGATCGCGGTGCTCGGGTTCAACCTGCTCGGCGACGGTCTGCGCGACCGACTCGACCCCCGGCTGGAGCGGCGATGACCCTCGAAGTTTCGGAGTTGTCCGTGCACGCCGGCGCGCACCCGCTGGTGCGCGAGGTGTCGTTCGCGGTCGGCGCCGGTGAGCGGGTCGGGCTGATCGGCGAGTCCGGGTCCGGCAAGTCGCTGACCGCGTCCGCGGTGATGGGCCTGCTGCCGGAGGGGTTGCGGGCGAGCGGTTCCGCGAAGCTGACCGGGACCGAGCTGCTGGGCGCGTCCGAACGCGAGCTGTCGCGTCGGCGGGGACGGGACCTGGCGATGGTGTTCCAGGAGCCGATGACCGCGCTGAACCCGCTGATGCGCGTCGGCCGCCAGGTCGCCGAGGCGATCCGGCTGCACACCCGCAAGTCGCGGCGAGCCGCACACGAGGCCGCGGTGGCGTTGCTGGACGCGGTGAAGCTGCCCGATCCGGAGCAGCTCGCCCGCGCCTACCCGCACCAGCTCTCCGGCGGTCAGCGGCAGCGGGTGGTGCTCGCGATCGCCCTGGCCAACGATCCGGCGCTGCTGATCTGCGACGAGCCGACGACGGCGCTGGACGTCACCGTGCAGGCGCAGGTGCTCGACCTGATCCTGACCGGAGTCGCGGAGCGGGAGACGGCGCTGCTGTTCATCACGCACGACCTCGCGGTGGTGGCGCGGGTGTGCACGCGGGTGCTCGTCATGCTCGAGGGCCGGATCGTCGAAGAGGGGTCCACTTCGGACGTTCTCACCCGGCCGCGGCACGACTACACGAAGAAGCTGCTGGCCGCGTCGGACCTGGAGGCGGCGTGATCGAACTGCGGGACGTCCACCGCCACTACCGGCGGCCACGCGAGGTGCACGCGCTGCGCGGGGTGTCGTTCACCGTCGCGGCCGGGCAGCGCTTCGGCATCGTCGGCGAATCCGGCTCCGGCAAGTCCACCCTGGTGCGCCTGCTGGCCGGGCTGGACCGGCCCACCTCCGGCGAGATCTCCTTCGACGGCAGGCGCATCGACGGCCTGCCCGAGCGGAAGCTGGGGTTCCTGCGCAACGCGTTGCAGGTGGTGTTCCAGGACCCGATGGGCTCGCTCGACCCGCGGATGCGCGTGCGGGACATCATTTCCGAACCGCTGGGCCGCCGCGATCCGGACCGCGTCGCGGAGCTGCTGACCGCGGTCGGGTTGCCGCCGGACGCGGCGAGCCGGTACCCGCACCAGTTCTCCGGCGGGCAGCGGCAGCGAATTTCGATCGCCCGCGCGCTCGCGCCGCGCCCGCGGGTGCTGATCGCGGACGAGCCGGTCAGCGCGCTGGACGTGTCGGTGCGCAAGCAGATCCTCGACCTCCTCGCCGAGCTGACCGAGCGCTTCGAGCTGACGCTGGTGTTCGTTTCGCACGACCTCGCCGTGGTACGCCGGGTCTGCGACACGGTCGCCGTGATGCGTTCCGGGGAGCTCGTCGAGCTGGGCGCGGTGGAACAGGTCTACGGCGATCCGCGACATCCCTACACGAGGGAGCTCGTCGCGGCGGCCCCGAACCTGCGTGCGGAACTGGCCAGGCTGCAGGGAGGACGATGATGTTCGACCCCTATCCCGACGGACTGCCGATCGGGTCCGACTGGGTGTCCACACCGGACACGACGGAGATCAGGTTCCCCTACGACGGCTGCGTGGTCGCGCGGGCGCCGGTCGGCACGCCCGACCTGGCGCACCTCGCGGTCAACGAGGCGGTGCTCGTCGCGCGTGAGGTGGCGAAGCTGCCCTCGCACGTGCGCCGCGAGGTGCTGCTGGGCGTGCACCGGTCGCTGGTGGAGTGGCGGGACGAGCTGGAGGGACTGCTGGTCGTGGAGACCGGCAAGCCGCTCGTCGACTGCCGCGTCGAGGTCGCCCGCACCATGGTGACGTGGCAGGCCGCGGCCGAGGAGGTCGCCCGGCTGCACGGCGAGACCGTGCCGCTGGACCTGCTGCCCGCCGGCGAGGGGCTCACCGGGTTCTGGGTGCGCAAGCCGATCGGCGTGGTCGTCGGCATCGCCGGGTTCAACTACCCGCTGCTGCTCGCCTCGCACAAGATCGCGCCCGCCATCGCGGCGGGGTGCCCGGTGATCGTGAAACCGGCGCCGCAGACGCCGCTGTCGACGTTGTGGCTGGTGCACCTCGTGCGCGAGGCCGCTGCGGCCGTGGACGCGCCGCTGCCGATGGTCCAGCTGGTCACCGGTGATGCCGAGGTCGGATCCGCGCTGGTCACCGACCCGCGGATCGGCGCGGTGTCGTTCACCGGCTCGGCTGCCGTCGGGCACCGGATCGCGAAGGACGCGGCGCCGCGGAAGACCCTGCTGGAACTGGGTTCGAACTCGGCGCTGGTGGTCGCCGAGGACGCCGACCTCGACGCGGCCGTGGACGCGGTGCTGCGCGGCGGGTTCTACGCGTCCGGGCAGGCGTGCATCTCCGTGCAGCGGCTGCTCGTCGTCGACGCGGTGGCGGACGAGTTCACCGAACGCCTGCTGGCCCGGCTGCCCGAGGTCGTCACCGGCGACCCGCGGGACGAGAAGACCCGGGTGTCCGCGTTGATCGACGAACGGTCCACCCGTCGCGTGCTGGACTGGATCTCGGCGGCGGTCGCCGCGGGCGCGAAGGTGGCCGCGGGCGGCGAGGCGGTGGACGGGATCATCCGGCCGACCGTGCTGACGGACGTGCCCGACGGCGTGGACTGCTGGGACGAGGAGATCTTCGGGCCGGTGGTCTGCCTGCGCCGCGTGGCCGACGTGGACACGGCGTTCGCGCAGGTCAACGACTCGCGGTACGGGCTGCACGCGAGCGTGTTCACCCGCTCGCTGCGCACCGCGATGCGGGCGCTCGACGAGCTGGAGGTCGGCGGTGTCGTGGTGAACGAGGTGCCCGGGTTCCGGTCGGACACCATGCCCTACGGCGGCGTGAAGGACTCCGGCATCGGGCGCGAGGGACCGCGGTTCGCGATCGACGAGCTGACCGTGACGCGAATGGCGGTGATCAGGGCGTGAACTACGAGAAGCTGTTCCGGCTCGACGGGAAGCGTGCCGTGGTGCTCGGCGCGGGCAGCGGCATCGGCCGCGAGTCGGCGCTCGCGCTCGCCGCGCACGGCGCGGAGGTGGTCTGCGCGGACCGCAACGCCGCCGCCGCGGCGGAGACCGCGCGCGAGATCCGCGGCGACTCCTACGAGATCGACGTGCTGGACTCCTCCGCCGTCGAGCGGGCGGCGGGCGAGCTCGGTGTGCTGGACGTCGTCGTGCTGACCGCGGCGACGAACGTGCGCAAACGCCTGCTCGACTACCGGCGCGAGGAGTTCGACCGGGTCGTCGCGCTCAACCTCGGCGCGACCTTCGACGTCGTCCGGGCCTTCGGCGCGGGGATGGTCGAGCGTGGGCGCGGCAGCATCATCGGGTTCTCCTCGATCCGCGGCACCACCGTCGAACCCGGTCAGGGGCCGTACGCGGCGACGAAGGCGGGGCTCGTGCAGCTGTTCCGCACCGCGGCCGCCGAGTTCGGGCCGTCCGGCGTGCGGGTCAACGCGATCGCGCCCGGCGTGGTCGAGACGCCGCTGACCGAACAGATCAAGGCCAGCCCCGACTGGTACGCCGCGTACGCGGGCAAGAGCGCGCTCGGCCGCTGGGCCAAGGCGTCCGAGCTGGCCGGGGCCGTCGTCTACCTGGCCTCCGACGCCGCGAGCTTCGTCACCGGGGCGGTGCTGGCCGTCGACGGCGGCTGGACCGCGGTGGACGGCCGCTACACACCGCCGGAATGAGGAGGGACCCGTGGAGCCGACCGATCTGACCGCGACCGAGCTGCTCGCCGCCTACCGCGCCGGGACGTTGTCCCCGGTCGAGGTCACCGAGGCGGTGCTGACCCGCATCGACGCGCTGGAGGCGTCCCTGCACGCGCTCTACGCCTACGACCCGTCGCAGGCGCGGGACGCGGCCAAGGCGTCCGAGCAGCGGTGGGTCGCGGGGGAGGCGGGGCCCCTCGACGGCGTGCCGCTCACGCTGAAGGAGAACATCGCGACCAAGGGCACGCCGGTGCCGCTGGGCACCGCGGCCACCGAACTGGTCCCGGCCCCGGCCGACGCGCCCGCCGCCGCCCGCGTCCGCGAGGCCGGTGCGGTGCTGCTCGGCAAGACCACGATGCCCGACTACGGGATGCTGACCTCGGGGTTGTCCAGCTTCCACACCGCGAGCCGCAACCCGTGGGACCTCTCGCGGACGCCCGGCGGGTCGAGCGCGGGCGCCGCCGCCGCGGCCGCCGCCGGGTACGGGCCGCTGCACGTCGGCACCGACATCGGCGGTTCGATCCGGCTGCCCGCCGGGTGGTGCGGGCTGGTCGGCCTGAAGCCGAGCTTCGGGCGGGTGCCGGTGCACCCGCCGTTCGCCGGGCGGGTCGCCGGGCCCATGACGCGCACGGTGGCGGACGCGGCGTTGCTGATGGGTGTGGTGTCCGCGCCGGACAGCCGGGACCACCTGAGCCTGCCGCCGGCGGAAATCGCCTGGTCACAATTGGAACTCGACGTCACCGGACTGCGCCTGGGCCTGCAGCTGGACGCCGGGGTCGGGCTGCCGGTGGAGGACGACGTGCGGGCCGCGGTGCTCGACGCGGCGAGCCGGTTCGAGGCGGCCGGCGCGATCGTCGAACCGGTCGAACCCTTCCTGACCAGGGAAATGCTGGACGGGCTCGACGACTTCTGGCGCGTGCGGGCGTGGTGCGACATCAGCGCGCTGCCACCGGAACGGCAGGCGCTGGTGCTGCCGTACATCGCCGCCTGGGCGCAGGGCGGCGCGGAGGTCTCCGGTGTCGCGGCGTACCGCGGGTTCGCCCAGATGGACGCGATCAGCGTCGCCGCGCTGCGCGCCGGTGAGCCGTACGACTTCGTCCTGTCGCCGACCTGCCCGGTTTCCGCCCCGCCCGCGGAGTGGGCGTCGCCGACGAACGACCCGGAGCGGCCGTTCGAGCACATCGCGTTCACCGTGCCCTACAACATGTCCGGCCAGCCCGCGGTGTCGTTGAACTGCGGTTATACGAGTGGGGGACAGCCGGTCGGGCTGCAGATCGCCGGACGGCGCTTCGACGACCTCGGTGTGCTGCAGCTGGCTGCGGCGTTCGAAGGAATTCGCGGCCCGCAACGGTCGCCGGGGGTGTGAAGACGCGCCATCTGGGGGACGATCGGACCCATGCGGATGGTGTACACCGGAGCGGACGAGGAAGAGTTCATCGACGCCCGGCAGCGGCTGCTCGTCGAGCTGGACGCCTGGTCGCAGATGCGGCAACGGGTGGTGGACCCGGTGGTCGCCGGGGCGATGCTGGACTTCCGCTTCGAACGGGACGGCCTGCTCGGCCGCTGGACGCGTGACATCCTCCGCAACGCGCTGCTGGTGTGGTTCCCGCGCAAGGTCGTGCTGCTCGACCCGCACTCCTCGGCCGTGCTGTCCACGGTCGAGGCGCTGATGGACTTCTTCGACGACGCCGACCTGCTGGACGAGCGCAGCGAGCAGCCGGCCGTGCTGCGCACGTACCTGACCGCGATCGCCGACCGGTTCGACACGGCGATGAACGAGCCGTCGAACTTCGGGCTGGCCAAGTTCTGGGCCGTCGCGATGGCCGAGCACGGCATCGACCCGCTGAACGAGGTGGCCGCGCAGGCGTTCATCGACCGGGTGCGGCGGGGTGAGGTCGAGGTCGACCAGACGCTGCTGCACGACCTGGCGTACCGCCACTACCAGGGCGACCCGGACGCGGAGGCGGCCGCGCCGTCCCCGGTGTTCCCGCTCGCGTCGCCCGACCGGCTGGCGGCGGAGGCCGAGGTCACGGCGGTGGTGCCGCAGCTGCGCCGGTTCGTCGAGTGGGTCGGCGACGGCCGGGACCTGGCGGAGATCAGCGCGCCTGCCGAGTTCGTCGCGATGGCCAAGCGGGCCGGGGTGGTGCGCGTCTACCGCGGTCGGCTGGTGCCGGTGAAGAAGGCGGCGCGGCGGCTGGCCGACCCGGTCGAGCTGTGGCGGGCGGCGGTGGCCTCGGTCCTGGGCAACCCGGTCGCGGCCGAGATGGTCACCGAACTGGCTTCGGAGCCGGCCACGATCCCGATGCTGGTGGAGATGCTGGGCGGCGACGGCGGCACGATCCTGCGGGTGGTGCACCGGCTGGCCGAGTACGGGCTGGTGGAGATCTTCCCGGCGGGCGAGGAGCACGTCGAGGACCTGCTGGACTTCGCCGGGGTGGACTACCTCGACGAGGTGCCCGAGGAGGAGCGGCAGGTCGTGCAACTGCTGCCGCTCGGCGTGCAGGCGGCCTACGAACTGCGGGTCGCCGAGGGCGAGCCGGTGCTGACGGTGGACGACCTCGCGACCGAGACGGCGGAGGTCCTGTTCGCGCGCCTGGCGCCGCTGGACGCGCAGGTGCTCGACGAGGGCTCGGCGACGTGGCTGCGCGCCCGGGACCCCGAACGCGCGATCGCCGAGCTGTCGGCGCTGGCCCGCCGCACGGACGACTTCGAACACCTGATGCTGACGTTCCGGCTGCTGGCGCGGCTCGGCGGCGACGGCGTCGCGGCGATCGCCGCCCTGCGGGACCACTCGGCAGCAGGCCCAGCCGCGACGACGTGGCTGTTCGACGCCGGCCTGATCGACCGCAGCGAGGTCGCCGGCCGCGAGCGCACGTACAGCAAGGTGGACCTCCTGGCGGCGGACATCCGGACGGAAGGCCGGGAAAAGGCCCTCGCCGACTTCGCCTCACAACCCCGGCCGGACCAACTGCTGTTCCTGGCAGGAGCGACGATCTGCGGCCACCCGAGCGCACGCGAAGTGCTCGAATCGGTCGTCGTGGCACACCCCGACCGCGCCGTGTCCAACGCGGCGCGCAAGGCACTGGACTGGCTGCACGACGAACCGTTCTGAACGAACGAACCAAGGTAGCTGGGTGGTCATCCCGTCGCCTGACACCGGCGCGATCACCTTGAGCCAGGGCCGCAACCCAGGCCGCCAACCGGCGGCCGAACATGCCAACCTTGCGGCCCTGGATCAAGGTGATATGCACAAACCGGAAGGCGACGGGATGACCACCCAGCGACCACTTCGCCGAGGTAAGACGAGGCACCCAACCCCTGGTCATCCCGGAGCCTGCCCGTCCGGCGAGGACTATCTTTTGATCTTTAAACCCGGGCCTTCGCGCGGAAAAAGCGCCTCACGGCGCTCGAAAGGTCACCTTCCGACCACCCCCGCCCCCGATGCCTGATTGTGTTTCAGTCGCCGAGCAGCCGTGTCAAGGCGGGAAAGAGTACCTTGACCCCGCTGATCGGCGACTAAAGATCGGCTGTGGATCGGGGGCGGGGGAGGTCTGGTTGGGGTAGTCGGCTCATTTCCGTTGCCGGCTTGCGGTTGTACTCAAAGAAAAAAGCGCCCTCCCCGATCTGTCGGGAAGGGCGCCTTTTCGTTCTTGTTATTCGAACTTTTCGCCTGCTTCGGCCTTCTTCACCAGCGACTCCGGCGGCTGGAAGTGCTCACCGTACTTCTCGGCCAGCTCCTTCGCCCGCGCCACGAAACCGGGCAGGCCGCCCTCGTACTGGTTGATGTACTGGATGACACCGCCGGTCCACGCCGGGAAACCGATGCCGAAGATCGAGCCGATGTTGGCGTCCTGCACGGACATCAGCACGCCCTCGTCGAAGCAGCGCACCGTCTCCAGCGCCTCGGCGAACAGCATGCGCTCCTGCAGGTCCTTGAACGGCACGTTGCCACTGCCGGACTTGAACGCCTCCCGCAGGCCGGGCCACAGTCCGACGCGCTTGCCGTTCTCGTCGTAGGAGTAGAAGCCCGCGCCGCTGGACCGGCCTTTGCGGTCGAACTCGTCGATCATCCGGTCGATGACCGCCTCGGAGGCGTGCGCCTTCCAGGTGCCACCGGCGGCCTCGATCGCCGACTTCGTCTCCTCACGGATCTTGCGCGGCAGGGTCAGCGTCAGCTCGTCCATCAGCTGCAGCGGCGGCGCCGGGTAGCCTGCCTGCGAACCGGCCTGCTCGATCGACGCCGGCTCGACGCCCTCGCCGAGCGCGGCGACCGCCTCGTTGATGAACGTGCCGATCACCCGGCTGGTGAAGAAGCCGCGGCTGTCGTTGACCACGATCGGCGTCTTCTTGATCTGCAGGGTGTAGTCGAAGACCTTCGCCAGGGTGGCGTCCGAGGTCTTCTCCCCGCGGATGATCTCCACCAGCGGCATCTTGTCGACCGGCGAGAAGAAGTGGATGCCGATGAAGTCCTCCTGCCGCTGCACGCCCTGCGCCAGGCCGGTGATGGGCAGCGTGGAGGTGTTCGACCCGAGCACGGCGTCCGGGTTGACGATGTTCTCGATCTCGCCGAAGACCTTGTGCTTGAGCTCCTGGCTCTCGAACACGGCCTCGATCACGAAGTCCACCCCGGCGAAGTCCGCCGGGTCGGCCGTCGGCTTGATGCGCGCCAGCAGCGCGTCCGACTTCTCCTTCGTGGTCTTGCCGCGGGACAGCGCCTTCTCTTCGAGCTTGACCGCGTAGCCCTTGCCCTTCTCGGCCGCCTCCAGCGAGACGTCCTTGAGCACGACCTCGATCCCGGCCTTCGCCGACACATAGGCGATCGCGGCGCCCATCATGCCCGCGCCGAGTACGCCGACCTTCTGCGCCTGGTACTTCTCGTACCCGTCCGGGCGGGAACCGCCGGAGTTGATGTGCTGCAGGTCGAAGAAGAACGCCTTCGTCATGTTCTTCGCGACCTGGCCGGTGACCAGGCTGACGAAGTAGCGGGTCTCGATCTGCGTCGCGGTCTCGATGTCGACCTGCGCGCCCTCGACCGCGGCGGCCAGGATGGCGCGCGGGGCGGGCATCGGGGCGCCCTTGAGCTGCTTGCGCAGGTTCGCCGGGAACGCGGGCAGGTTCGCCGCGAACTTCGGGTTCGACGGGGAGCCGCCGGGCATCTTGTAGCCCTTGACGTCCCACGGCTGCTGCGCCTCGGGGTTGGCCTTCACCCACTCCTTGGCCTTCGGCAGCAGCTCGTCCACACTGGACACGGCCTCGTGCACGAGGCCCAGCTCCAGCGCCTTCGCCGGCTTGTGCCGCTGACCCTGCACCAGCACGTTCAGCACGGCGCTCTGGATGCCGAGCAGCCGCACGGTGCGCGCCACGCCACCGCCGCCGGGCAGCAGGCCCAGCGTCACCTCGGGCAGGCCGATGACGGTGCCCGGCACGTCCGCGACGATCCGGTGGTGCGTGGCCAGCGCGATCTCCAGGCCACCGCCCAGCGCCGCGCCGTTGATGGCGGCCACGACCGGCTTGCCGAGGGTCTCCAGCTTGCGCAGCTGGGCCTTCATGGCGTTGGTGCTCTCGGTGATCTCGGCCGCGTGCTCCGGCGTGGCCTGGATCAGGTCACGCAGGTCACCGCCCGCGAAGAAGGTCTTCTTCGCCGAGGTGATCACGACACCGGTGATCGAGTCCTTTTCGGACTCCAGCCGCTCGACCGTGTTCTTGAAGGACTCGCGGAAGTCGGCGTTCATCGTGTTGGCCGACTGGTTGGGGTCGTCCAGGGTGAGCACGACGATGCCGTCGGAGTCCTGGTCCCAGCGAATAGTGTTGGTCATGATCACACCCGCTCGATGATCGTCGCGATACCCATTCCGCCGCCGATGCACAGCGACAGCAGCGCGCGCCGCGCCTGGCGCCGCTCCAGCTCGTCGACCATGGTGCCGAGGATCATGGCACCGGTCGCGCCGAGCGGGTGGCCCATCGCGATCGCCCCGCCGTTGACGTTGACCTTCTCGTCCGGCAGCTTCAGGTCCTTCATCCACTTGAGCACGACGGAGGCGAACGCCTCGTTCAGCTCGAACAGGTCGATGTCGTCGACCGTCAGGCCGGCGATGTCGAGGACCTTCTTCGTGGCCGGAGTGGGGCCGGTGAGCATGATCGTCGGGTCGGACCCGGTGATCGCGGCCGCCACGATGCGGGCACGCGGGGTCAGGCCCAGGTCCTTGCCGACCTGCTCGTTGCCGAGCAGCACCAGCGCGGCGCCGTCGACGATGCCCGAGGAGTTGCCGCCGGTGTGGACGTGGTTGATCTTCTCGACCGAGTGGTACTTCTGCAGCGCCACCGCGTCGAAGCCGCCGAACTCGCCGATCGTCTCGAACGCGGGCTTCAGCTTGGCCAGGCTCTCCAGCGTGGTGCCGGGGCGGCGGTGCTCGTCGTGGTCGAGGATCGTGACGCCGTTGATGTCCTTGACCGGCACGACCGACTTCGCGAAGTAGCCGCCGGACCAGGCCGCCTCGGCCTTCTCCTGCGAGCGGACCGCGAACCGGTCGACGTCCTCACGGCTGAAGCCCTCGATGGTGGCGATCAGGTCCGCGCCGATGCCCTGCGGCACGAAGTACGTGTCGTAGTTCGTGGCCGGGTCGGTGAACATCGGGCCGCCGTCGGAGCCCATCGGCACGCGCGACATCGACTCGACGCCACCGGCGATGATCAGGTTCTCCCAGCCGGAGCGCACCCGGGCGGCGGCCTGGTTGACGGCCTCCAGACCCGAGGAGCAGAAGCGGTTGAGCTGGACACCGGCGACGGTGTCGGGCAGGCCGGCGGCCATCGCCGCGGCGCGCGCGATGTCGGCGCCCTGGTCACCGACCGGCGAGACGACGCCGAGGATGATGTCGTTGATCGCGGCCGGGTCCAGGCCCGGGTGCCGCGCCTGGAGTTCGTGAATCAGTCCGGTCACGAGGTCGATCGGCTTCACCCCGTGCAGGGATCCACCCTTGTTCTTGCCACGGGGCGTCCGGATCGCCTCGTAGATGTATGCCTCGTTGCTCACACCGACGGTCCTTCCTGCTTACTGCATCCGTCTGGGTCTGACGCTAATTGCCACTAACATACTCCGCCCGAATCCCCTGGTGTCAACCGTTTGCAGGGGGGCTCACTCAGGCTAGAGTGGAATCACCATGTCGAGCACCTCCCGCCGCCCCGACCGCAAGAGCCAGCTGGCCGGCCTCGCCGCCGAGCTGTTCCGCGCTCGCGGCTACCACGGCGTCGGCATCAACGACATCGCCGCGGCGGCCGGCATCACTGGGCCCGCCCTGTACCGGCACTTCGCGGACAAGCAGGCGATCCTCGCGTACGTGCTGCTCGGCGGGGTGCAGGAGATGGAGGACGCGACCGCGGCCGCGTTGTCCAGCCTGCGGCGGCCGGACGGCGCCCAGGTGGAGCGGCTGTTGCGGGGCATCGCGGAGGCGTCGGTGGAGCGGCGCGACGTGGCGGCGCTGTGGCGGTGGGAGGGGCGGCACCTTTCGCCGGAGGACCAGCGCGAGATCGCCCGGCGGTCGACGGCGCTGCTGTCGTCGTGGGCCAAGGAGCTCATGAACCTGCGCGCCGACCTGGGGCCGGCGGACGCGGAGCTGCTGTGCTGGGCGGCGATGAGCGTGTTTGGCAGCGTTTCGGTCCACCGGACGTCCGTGGCGCGGAAGCGGTTCGCCGAGTTGCTGGCGGAGCTGGCGCGGCGGGTGCTGCACGTGCGGCTGCCGTCGGAGGTCGTCGAGGACGAGCCGGTGCCGGTGGGCGTCGGGGTGCCGTCCCGGCGGGAGCAGATCCTGTCGGCGGCCGCGGAGCTGTTCCACCGCAAGGGTTTCCACGCGGTGAGCATGGAGGACATCGGCGCGGCGGCCGGCATCGCGGGCCCGAGCGTGTACCGGCACTTTTCGAGCAAGGCGGCGCTACTGGGGGCGATCGCGCGGCGGGCGGGCGACCGGTTGCTGCTGGACGCCGAACGGGTGCGCCTGAGCAGCGCCGACGAGACGGAGGCGCTGCGTGGGCTGATCGAATCGTACGTGCGGGTGCTGACCGGTTCGGCGGAGCTGGCGGTCTCGTTCTCGGCCGACGCGGTCAACTACGCGGAGGACGAGGGCCCCGAGCTGCTGCGCATCCAGCGGGACTACGTGGCGCAGTGGGTGAGCCTGCTGGGCGCGGCGCAGCCGGCGCTGAACCCGCGCGAAGCGAAGATCACGGTCCACGCGGCGCTGACGATTGCGAACGACCTGTCCCGCACGCGGCGGGTCAACTCCCGGCCGGGGCTGGCGGCCGAGCTGCGCGTCCTGATGGCGGCGGTGCTGGACCTGGATTAGGGCTTTGGCAGCAGGGGTTCGAGCCGGCCGGCGAGCTCCTGCGCCGCCGTGCAGACCTGATCGCGAACATCGGACCGCGAAATCGAGGCGATGACCAGGGCGCGCGCATGCTCACCGACCGCTAGGCCGACCTCGCACATCCCATCCGCTGGAGAACCCACCTGAAGCGCGCTGCGGCCGTTCACCTGCGTGGACACCGCCCGCGGTTCCTGGGCCTGCAGTTCGGCAAGGCCCTGGACCGGATCAAGCGCGATCGCGAGGGCGCCGTACTCGCTCTTGGAAGCGACACACTCGTTCCGCACCGTCTTCCGCTCACCGGGCTGGAAGCCCTGACCGGCGAGCAGCTGGTCGAGCACAGTGCAGGCATCGAGCGAACGCAGCAGATCGGAAGCGTTCGTCCCGGTCGGCGAGGCGGTCACGGCCGGATCCGGCGCCGGGGCACCGTCCACGGTGGCGGTGCACGCAGCTAACCCCAGGGCGACACCGGCCAGAAGGCTCGCCATACCTGAGCTACCGATCACTGGTCCCCTCAGTCCTTGAAACGCCCGAGATACTGCGTCGCGGCTTCATCGGCGGCGTCATAGTTGCGCATTGCCACCTCCAGCGCCTGCTGAAGATTATCCAGCCCTTCCAACAGCGCCTTGAACACCGGCACCAGGGACTGGGCATCGGAATCCATCGCGGCTCGCATGTGCTCCGCCACCTGCCGCGCGTAAGCATCATTACCGAGCTTCGGCGCCCGTCGAAGCAACTCGATTCGGGCGTTCAGCGCGTCGAGCTGGCCGTGAGCATGCGAAATCGCACTCCGCAGATGAGTTCCGGTCTCTTCGTCGACCGCCCACCGGCCCGCCTGCGCCTCCCCGAGCATGTGCTTCGCGCCGTCAGCGAAGGACTTCGCCTGCTCGGGGCTTCCCACGGCGTTCGTGATCGCGGAAGCCACCGAATGAACAGGTTCGCCGCTCTCGCTCACTTCGCCCCTCGAGTAACAAGTCGCTCACCACGCGCGCCCAGCCGCACCTGGCCGAAACCTGCCAATCCACCCCGGAACCGGCGCCGCCGTCGATACCGTGCTCACTGTGAAGCGCGCCCTCCTGTTCCTCCTCCTTCCGCTGGCCGCGTGCAGCGGGGACGACCAGCCCACCGAAACCCCGGCACCGGCCACCACCTCGTCCGCGCCGCCGGCGCTCGCCGCTGCCGATGGGCGTGACTACGGTGCTTGCCTGGACGGCAACTGCGAGGTCCTGGTGAGCGATCCGGTCGACATCGCGCTCACCGGGCAGGGCGGGGTCGACCGGATCTCCGTCCGCGCCGTCACCGCCGAGGGCATCGATTTCTCCACCGGCGACGGCAGCGGCAGCCTCACCCCCGGCTGCGTCTCCACCCTCTACGAAAACGGCTCCGGCTCGCGCTGCAGCAGCGGCGAACCCGAGAAGCCGAAGCCGGTCGACGGGGTCCTCGCGATGCAGGTCGTCGACGTGCGGGACGGCACCGCCGTGCTCCGGCTCGTGTCCGGCGCCGTCGGTCCGCCGCCCAGCTCGCTCCGGCCCCCGATGCCCGTCCTCCCGACCTGGCGCCCCTGACGTCGGGCGGCTGGCGTTCACCGGCCCCATGCGTTAACCTACTCACGAGTAGGTAACGGCGATGGGAGTGCGACGTGGCAGCGCTCAGGGAGAACAGCGGCCGGAAGCGGGACGTGATGGGCCTCGGCCTGGCCGCCCTCTCCCGGCTCGCGGGCAGCAGGACGCTGGAACGCAGCGGGTTGCGCGAGCCGGTTCAGAACCTGGTTTCGGCGGCGACGAGGAACGGTTTCAAGGTCGCCGGCGCGGCCAGCCGGACGTTCTCCTCGTCGCGAAAGCGGGGCGGTGACGCGACCCGACCGGCGCCGGCCGAGGACAAGGGCCTGTTCGACCTCACGCCGTCCGAAGACCAGCAGATGATCGTCGAGACGGTGAGCGAGTTCGCGGCCGAGCAGCTGCGTCCCGCGGCCGCCGAGGCGGACGAGAAGCTCAGCCCGCCGGACGGCCTGCTCACCAGGGCCGCCGAGCTGGGCGTGACGCTCATCGGCATCCCGGAGGAGCTCGGCGGCGCGGGCGCGGAACGCTCGGTCGTCACCAACGCGCTGGTCGCCGAGGCACTCGCCCACGGCGACCTCGGCCTGGCCGTCGCGGTGCTCGCGCCGTCCGCGGTCAGCAACGCGCTCGTCCTGTGGGGCGACGCCCAGCAGCAGGCCGACTACCTGCCGGAGTTCGTCGGCGAGAACGTGCCCGCCGCGGCGCTGGCCCTGCTGGAGTCCAAGCCGCTGTTCGACCCGTTCAAGCCCGCCACCAAGGCCCGCCGCACCCCCGGCGGCTACCAGCTGGACGGCGTGAAGTCCCTGGTCCCCCGCGCGGGACAGGCCGAACTGTTCGTCGTGTCCGCCGACCTCGAAGGGCGCGGCCCGGCGCTGTTCCTCGTCGAGTCGTCGACCAAGGGCGTGTCGATCGAGGCCGAACCGGCGATGGGCCTGCGGGGCGCGGCGACTGGGAAGCTGCATCTGGAGAAGGTGTCGCTGCCCGCGGGCGCGCTGCTCGGCGGCGGCTCGCCGGACGTGTTCACCGAGGCCGTGCGGCTGTCCCGCCTCGGCTGGGCCGCGCTGGCCACCGGCACCGCGAAGGCCGTGCTGGACTACGTGATCCCGTACGTCAACGAGCGCACCGCGTTCGGCGAGCCGATCAGCCACCGCCAGGCGGTCGCGTTCTCGGTCGCCGACATCGCGATCGAACTGGAAGGCATGCGCCTGGTGATGCTGCGCGCCGCAGCGCGGGCCGAGCAGGGCAAGCCGTTCGCCCGCGAGGTCGCGCTGGCCCGCAAGCTCGCCGCGGACAAGGGAATGCGCATCGGCAGCGCCGGGGTGCAGCTGCTGGGCGGGCACGGGTTCGTGAAGGAGCACCCGGTCGAGCGGTGGTACCGCGACCTGCGTGCGATCGGTGTGCTCGAGGGCGTCGTCCTCCTCTGACAAGCCTGGGAAGGTCATCATGATCAATCTGGAAACCCCGAAGAAGGCCCGGGCGCTGATCAACCAGGCGTACCAGGCGGCGTCGGAAGTGCTGCGGCCGATCTCGCGCAAGTACGACCGCGCCGAGCACGAGTACCCGGTCGAGCTGGACATGTTCGCCGCGGTGCTGGACGGCCTGAACTCCTCCGGCGAGGGCGGCGCGGGCGCGGCCGGCGTGCGGCGCAACGAGAAGGAGAAGGCGACCGGGAACCGCAACGGCGGCAACCTGGCGACGGTGCTCGGCACGATCGAAATGTGCTGGGGCGACGTGGGTCTGCTGCTGTCGATGCCGCGGCAGGGCCTCGGCAACGCCGCGATCGCGTCGGTGGCCAACGACGAGCAGCTGAAGCGGTTCGCGAAGGTGTGGGCCGCGATGGCGATCACCGAACCGGGCACCGGTTCGGACTCCGCGAACATCACCACGACCGCCACCGAGGACGGCGACTGTTATGTGCTGAACGGCGAGAAGATCTTCGTGACCTCCGGTGACCGCGCGGACGCCGTGGTCGTCTGGGCCACTTTGGACAAGTCGCTCGGCCGGGCGGCGATCAAGTCGTTCGTGGTGGAGAAGGGCACGCCGGGCTTCGAGGTCGTGCGGCTGGAGCACAAGCTCGGGATCCGCGCGTCGGACACGGCGGTGCTGCGGTTCGACAACTGCCGCGTGCCGAAGGAGAACCTGCTCGGCTCGCCGGAGATCAACACGTCCAAGGGGTTCGCGGGGGTCATGCAGACCTTCGACAACACGCGCCCCCTGGTCGCGGCGATGGCGGTCGGCCTGGCGCGGGCCGCGCTGGAGGAGACGGCGAAGATCCTGGCCGAGGCGGGTGTCGTGGTGGACTACGACCGCCCCGCGCACCACCAGCACGCCGCGGCGGCCGCGTACCTGGAGCTAGAAGCCGACTACGAAGCGGCGTACCTGCTGACGCTGGAGTCGGCGTGGATGGCCGACAACCGCAAGCCGAACTCGCTGCAGGCATCCATGGCGAAGGCGAAGGCGGGCCGGTCGGTCGTCGACATCACGCTGAAGTGCGTCGAGCTGATCGGGACGCTCGGCTACACGGAAGAGATGCTGCTCGAGAAGTGGGCCCGGGACTCGAAGATCCTGGACATCTTCGAGGGCACGCAGCAGATCCAGCAGCTGATCGTGGCGCGGCGGTTGCTGGGGAAGACTTCGGCGGAGCTGAAGTAGCGCGTCACCGCCCGGCTCCCCGTGTGCGGAGAGCCGGGCGGACTCGGCCGCCGGATGACGGCACTGGTCTTTCCGCTCGTTCGCGCGTTCAATGGGGATCCCGGAGGTGAACCATGGGCGATCGCGACGATTTCCTCACCTGGGTCGGCTCCCGGCTGCGGGACGCCGAAGTCGCGTTGCACAACGGCGACCCGGCGCCACGGCGGGCGATCTGGTCGCGCGCGGAACCGGTCTCCGTGCTGGGCGCCTGGCTGAACGCCACCGGCCAGGCCGAGATCGACGCCCTGTTCAGCCGGCTCGGAGCCACCTTCTCGGACTGCGCCTCCTACGAACACGAGATCGTCGCGGCCGATGTGGTCGGTGACATGGCCTACACGGTGGGCTACGAACACACCCGGGCGTCCGTCGACGGGGAACCGCGCGACTACACCCTGCGCGCGACCCAGATCTACCGCCGCGAAGACGGCGAATGGAAAGTCGCCCACCGGCACGCCGACCTCGTCCAGAACACCTGAGCCATCGCAGCGCCGTTAGGTTTCCCGCGTGCGAGAAGTGCCGGTGAAGATCCGGCCGGACACCGATCCCGCCACCATCGAACCGCGCATCGCCGGGCAAGCGGCTGTGCGGGTCCTCGTCAGCGCGCCCTTGCCCGCCCCTGTCCTCGCCGCCGCCGCGGAGGCGCTCGCCGCGCATCCCGGCGTCGCGCTCCACCTGCTGGACACGCCGACCCCGCGCAGCTGCCGGAGTTCCGCCACGTGCGAGAACTCGCCCTCGACCTGCCGCACGCCACCGCCGGGACCTGACCCCGCTGGCCGTCATCCCGACGCTGCGCGGGCTCGACGACCTCAGCGCCCTGGCCGGCTGTGTCAACCTCGAAGCTGTCTCCCTCGGGGCACTCAAGAACGTCCCCGACCTGCGGGCGCTCGCCGAACACCCCGCCCTGGGGTTCCTCATCCTCGAACTCCTCCGCGGCCTGGACACCCTCGCCCCGCTCGCGACGTGCGCCCGGCCGACCGGCGGCTCGACGTCCTCGTCCCCGCGGCCAGCCTGTGGCACGCCCTGATCGGCGCCCCGTCCCCATCCGCCAGGTCGACGCGCTGCGCGAGCGGTTGCACACCCTCCATTACCGCGGCGAGAACCTCGCGCGGTGACGGCTCCGCCCTCCGCGTCCACTGGCGCACCCCGGTCACGGACCTCCTCTCACCGTCCACAGAAGATCTTCCGGCTCGCCGTAACGCGCAACTCCCGGGTGCGACTCTCCCTACTATCCCGAAGGGAGGCCCGAAGATGACTGGGTACCTGGTCCAGCCCGCCTCGGTGGAAAGGTTCCGCGACGGCTTCGACGGCCGGATCGTCACGCCGGACGACGGCGACTACGAAAGCGTCCGCGGCGTCTTCAACGCCATGATCACCGCCCGCCCGCAGGTCATCGCCCAGTGTGGGACCGTCCGGGACATCACGGCGGCCCTGCGGTTCGCCCGGGAGAACGCCCTGCCGGTCGCCGTGCGGGGTGGGGGTCACAGCGTCGCCGGGGCGTGTCTCGTCGAGGACGGTCTCGTCGTCGACCTGCGCCGCCTCAACGCCGTCACCGTCGACCCCGAGGCGAAGACCGCGACGGCGGGTGGTGGCGCCACCTGGGGCGACTTCGACAGAGCCTGCCAACCCCACGGCCTCGCCACCACCGGCGGCCGCGTGTCGACCACCGGCGTGGCCGGCCTGACCCTGGGCGGCGGCTCCGGCTGGATCGAGCGCAAGTTCGGCCTCGCCTGCGACAACCTCCTCTCCGTCGACCTCGTCACCGCCGACGGCCGCGAGGTCACGGCGAGCGAGCAGGAGAACCCCGACCTCTTCTGGGCCCTGCACGGCGGCGGTGGCAACTTCGGCGTCGCCACCCGGCTCACCTTCCGGCTGCACGACCTGCCGGAGTTCTCGATGGCCCTGATGCTGTGGCCCGGCGACCAGGGACGCGCCGTCGCCGGCGTCTACCGCGACCTCATGCGCACCGCGCCGGAGGAGATCGGCGGCGGCCTGCTCTACCTCACCGGCCCGCCCGAGGAGTTCGTGCCAGGCCACCTCGTCGGCCGGCTCTGCTGCGGCGTCCTGGTCACCTGCACCGGCCCGGAAACCCGGCTGCGCGAAACGATCGGCCCGCTGCTCGCGACCGCGCCGCAGGGCCAGGTCATCACCGACGTCCCCTACGCCGGCCTGCAGTCCATGCTCGACGACCCAGCCGGCTTCCGGAACTACTGGTCCGACGAGAACCTGCGCGAACTGCCCGACGAAGCCCTCGACCGGTTCTGCGAGCGCGCGCTGGACATGGTGGTGCCGTCACCGTCGCAGCACGCGCTGCTGCCGTGGGGCGGCGCCGTCGCCCACGGCCAGGACTGGCCGGGGTTCGACCGCGACAACCAGTGGGCCGTGCACCCGCTGGGCCTGTGGGCCGACCCGGCCGACGACGACCGCGCCATCGCGTGGGCCCGCAACCTGCGCGCCGACATGCGGCCGTGGGCCTCCGGCGACGTCTACCTCAACTTCATCGGCGACGAGGGCGACGACCGCATCGTGGCCGGCTACGGCGAGGAGAACTACCGGCGCCTGCAACGCATCAAGGCCGACTACGACCCGGACAACGTCTTCAACCGCTGGCACGACATCAAGCCGGCCTAACCGAGGAGAGCGCGCAGCGCCGCGGCGAACTGCGTGGGGCGTTCGACGGGTCCGAGGTGGCCGCCCGGCAACTCGGTCAGCGGCAGGCCGAGGCCGGCGGCCAACGCGGCGGCGGCCCGGTACGGCAGCTGGCCCCGCGAGTCGATCCCGGCAGCGGGGACCAGTCGCGGGCCGAGCGCGGCCAGGTCGACGTCCGCGGACGTGAACGGCACCAGGACGTGCTCCAGGAACAACGGCTGGAGTTCGCTCAGGCGGCCGAACAGCTCCAGCAGCTCCGGCGTCGGCGGCTCCGGGCTGGTTTCGGCGTAGCCCTCCAGCCAGTCGCCGGGGTGGCGCAACTCCGGGGTCGCCACGCCGGGTCCGGGCGCCGTCATGGCCTCGGTCATCAGCCGGGACGCCTCCGCCAGGTCCCCGGTGCGCGCCGCCGCCCGCACCGCCTCGATCGCGGCCCGGTGCCGGTCGGCGTCCGGCAGCAGGCCGAACACCGGCGGCTCGTGGACCACCGCGAGGCGCACCCGCTCGGGGTGGCGGGCAAGCAGGTCGAGGGTCGTGATGGCGCCTGCGCTGAACGCGAACACCGCGGGCGGCTCGTCGAAGAGCGCGTCGATCAGGCCGAGCACGTCCTCGGCGTAGGCCTTCGGGCTCTGGTCGCCGTCCGGCCGCGCCGACACCAGGCGACTGGACATGGCGACGACGCGGTAGTCGTCGGCCAGGTGCGCGGCGAGCCCGTCGAAGACGCCGGCGTGGCCCGCCCCGCCGGGCAGGAGCAGCAGCGGCGGGCCGTCGCCGCGCTCGTGGTAGTCGATGGGGGTGCCGTCGAGCGTGATGCGCATGGGTTTCTCCGGTCCGGTCAGTGGATCTTCGTCCAGTTGGTCAGGGTGTGGTGGAGCGCGTCGACGGCCCGGCGCCACGAGACGTCCAGGCTGTGGTCGGCGGTGAAGGCGCCGGTGGCTTCCAGGTCGCTGAAGCCGTGCAGAGTGCTGCGCAGGAACCGGACCGCGTCGGTGGCGTCCGGTTCGGACAGGTCGTACCCGCGCAGCAGCGCGTAGCAGACCTCGATGATGCGCATGACGCCTGGCGTTTCGGCGGCCCGCTCGGGCGGCACCGGGTGCCGGGTGGCGGCGTAGCGGCCCGGGTGCTCCGTCGCCAGGGTGCGGTACGTGTCGGCGAAGGCGGTCAGCGCGTCACGGCCGGCGCGTCCGGCCACGGCCGCGCTCAGCGCCTCAGCCCACTCGGAGAGCGCCCGCAGCGCCACGCGTTCCTGCAGGTCGGCGAGGCCGCGGATGTGGGTGTAGAGGCTGGCGTCGCGAACGCCGAACCGCTTCGCGAGCGCCGCGAGCGTCACGTTCTCGAAGCCGATCTCGTCGGCCAGGTCGGCGGCGGCCGACACCAGCGCGTCCGGCGTGATCCTCCCACGCGGCATGTTTCCTAACCTTCCTAGGACTGATCCTAATGTACACAGGGGAACGTAGAGTTGACAGGCAAGTATTCACTTGCCTATCGTTGCGGGCGTGGGTGACGTCTTCAAAGCCCTGGCCGACCCCACGCGCCGCACGATCCTCGACGAACTGACCGACCGGGACGGGCAGACGCTCTTCGAACTCTGCGCCCGGCTGGTGTCCATCCACGGGCTGAGTTCGTCACGGCAGGCGGTCTCGCAGCACCTCGACGTGCTGGAGTCCGCCGGTCTGGTCGAGTCGAGGCGTGAGGGCCGGTACAAGTTCCACTACATCAACACGGATCCGCTCGAACCGATCGTCGAGCGGTGGCTCAGGAAGAGGGGACGGACATGAGGATCAGCCTGGCGAGCGTGCTCGTCGACGACCAGGAGAAGGCGCTGCGGTTCTACACGGACGTGCTGGGCTTCGTGAAGAAGCACGACATCCCGATGGGCGCGGACCGGTGGCTGACGGTGGTGTCGCCGGAGGACCCGGAGGGCACCGAACTGCTGCTGGAGCCGAGCGGGCACCCGGCGGCGAAGCCGTTCAAGGACGCGCTCGTCGCGGACGGCATCCCGTGGACCATGTTCGCCGTGTCCGACGTGCAGGCCGAGTACGAGCGGATGCGTGAGCTCGGCGTCCGGTTCACGCAGGAGCCGACGGACATGGGCACCGTGATCACCGCGGTGTTCGACGACACCTGCGGCAACCTCATCCAGATCGGCCAGATGAAGTCCTAATCGGACACCTGATCGCCGAGGAACGCGTCGATGTGCCGCCAGGTGGTGTCCCGTGCGCGGCGGCCGGTCAGCACGCCGAGGTGCCCGCCCGGGGCGGTCTCGAACCGCACGTCCGGCGCGTTCTCCAGCAACGGCACCAGCCTCTCCACGGCGCGCCGCGGGGCGATGGTGTCGTTGCGCCCGGCGATCACCAGCGTCGGAACCTTCACGCCGGACAGCGAGATGATCCGCCCGTTCAGGTCGAGCCCGCCCTCGACGAGGTCGTTGGCGCGGAAGAACCGGTGGTACATCTGGCCGAACGTGCGGCCGGGGTAGGCGATCATGTTGTCCATGAAGTGGTCGACCGCCTCGATCTGGGCGAGGTAGTCCCGGTCGCCGAGGTTCTGCAGGATCGCCAGCGGCTTGGTCAGCTGCTTGTTGATGCCCGTCGCCCAGAACACGCGTTCGACCACATAGGACGGTGCACCGCCGAGCATCCGGTACAGCGGGGTGAGCAGGTAGCCGCCGGTGAGGTCCACCAGCGGCCGGAACGGCGCGACCAGCGGGATGGCGGTGAAGTCGACCGGCGAGGCGACCGTGGTGATCGACTGCACCGGCAGGTCGGGGCGGTCGGCCGTGGTCAGCAGGGAGAACAGCCCGCCGAGGCACCACGCGACCAGGTGCACGCCGCGCCCGCCGGAGTCCTCGCTGACCTTGCGGATGGCGCGCGGCAGCACCTCGTCGATCCAGTGCTCGATGCCCAGCCTGCGGTCGGAGAACGCGACGGTGCCGTAGTCCACCAGGTAGGTGCGACGGCCCCGGTCGACCAGGTGCTCGGCGAGGCTGCAACCGCGCCGCAGGTCGAAGCACAGGGCGGGGGCGGCGAGCGGCGGCACGAGCAGCACCGGATCACCCTCGTGCGACGGGCTCATCCGGTACAGCGACCGGTTCGGGCCCTGGTCGACCAGCACGCGCGGCACCGGCCGCAGGTCGGCGAGACCGCCGCGCAGGACGCCGAGCGCGTTGGCCGCCATCGCGGTCACTGCGGGTACCACCATCTACCTCGAAACTCCGTTCACCGCACCGATCCTTCCCCGGGACCGACGCTACTTCAAGGCTGCCTCACCCTCGCTTCGTACTCCGCTCGCGCGCCCGCGTGCGCCTGGGTGAACACCTTGTCGGCGCCGATCGCGCGCATGAACCACTCCGCCGCCGCGCGTGGCAGCAGGCGGCTGACGCGACCGGTCACGTCGAGCGATTTCGGGACGAACACGTCGAACCGCGGCTTCTGCAGCGTCCCGACGATCGCCTTCGCGACGTCCTCCGGCCGCAGGGACGGGAAGAGCCTGGTCTCGGGCAGGCCGTCGGCGAGGTGCGTGCGGACGACCGCGGGCATCACGCACGAGATGTCCACCCCGGACCCGCGCAGCTCCTGCCGCACCGCTTCGGACAGGCCGACGACGGCGTGCTTGGTGGCGCAGTAGGTCGCCGCGCCGGGGAACCCGGCCTTGCCCGCCATCGAGGCGACGTTGACGATGTGGCCGCGGCCGCGCGGGCGCATGCGGCGGACGGCCTCGCGGGTGCCATGGATGACCGCGCGCAGGTTGACGTCGATCTGCTTCGCCGTGGCCGCGTCGTCCTCGTCGGCCAGCGGCGACAGCAGCATGACGCCGGCGTTGTTGATCAGGACGTCGATGGGCCCGAGGCGGCGCTCGACCTCGTCCAGGAACTCGGTGAAGCCGCGGTGGTCGGTCACGTCGAGCGGCAGGGCGAGCGTGTCGCCGCCCAGTTCACCCGCCGTCTTCTCTGCCAGGACCGGGTCGAGGTCGCCGATGACGACCTTCGCACCCAGCCGCACCAGGGCGGCGGCCGTGGTGGCGCCGATCCCCTGCGCGCCTCCGGTGATCACGATGACCTTGCCGAGCAACGTTGCCATGGCGGCCATACTGCCCGGTAACTGACATTCGCGCCAGAGGTGTCACACTCGCTGTTCGAAGATCTGGACCCACACGTCGTCGCGCACGCGCACCCGCTCGGTCGGCGTGAACCCCTGGCCCTCGTAGTAGCGGACGAGCTTGCCGTCGCCGCCGGCCCAGCAGTCGACGCGCAGCAGGCCGATGCCGCGGTCGCGGGCGTCCTGGCGGGCGAACTCCAGCAGCCGGGCGCCGACGCCGCGGTGCTCGCGGGAGGCCAGCAGCAGCGTCACATACACCTCGGGCTCGTCGACCGGCGGCGTGTACGGCAGCGGGTGGTCGAGGATCAGGGCACCGGCCGGCGCACCGTCCGAAGTGGCCAGGAACGGGCGGCCGTCGCGCAGCATCGTGCGGACGCGCTCGACCTTCGCCGGGTCCGCCGACCACGGTTCCCTGCCCCATTGGCCGGCGCTGCCGCGGGCGACGAGCCATTCGACGGCCGCGTCGAACAGTCCCAGGACGATGTGCAGGTCGGCCTCGCCGGACTCGCGGATCTCCATCACGGCGCCGTCAGCACGAGCGGGCCGTCCGAGGTGACGGCGATGGTGTGCTCGACGTGCGCGGCGCGGGAGCCGTCGCTGGTCAGGATCGTCCAGCCGTCGTCGGCGTAGCGGTAGTCGTCGCGGCCGCCCGCGAGGAACATCGGCTCGATCGCGATGACCAGCCCTTCCCGCAGCGGCATCCCCTTGCCCGCGACGGCTTCGTTCGGCACGTGCGGCGCTTCGTGCATCGCGCGGCCCACGCCGTGACCCCCGTGGTCGGCGAGCAACCCGTACCCGGCGCGACGCCCGATCTCGGCGATCGCGTGGCCGATGTCGCCCATCCTGTTCCCGGGGCGGGCCTGCTCGATGCCCGCCCACATGCCCCGCTCGGTGGCGGCGACGAGGTCGAGGTCGGCCTGGTTCGCGCTGCCGACGACGAAGCTGACCGCGGCGTCCCCGTGCCAGCCGTCGACGTGCGCGCCGAAGTCGACGCTCAACAGATCGCCCTCGTGGAGGCGGTAGTCGGTCGGGATGCCGTGCACGACGGCGTCGTTGACGCTGGTGCAGAGCACGGCCGGATAGGGCGACGGCGCGAAGCGCGGGTGGTAGTGCAGGAAGGACGACTTGGCGCCCTCGTCGTTGAGGATGTCCGCGGCGAGCTGGTCCAGCTCACGCAGGCTGGTGCCGACGGCCGCCTGCTCGCGGACGCTCTGGAGCACCTTCGCGACGACCCGCCCGGCGGCGCGCATGGCGTCCAGCTCACCGCGACTCTTCAGCTCGATCATGATCACCTCGCCGGTATAGTTATACCGGAATTTATAGCACCGCGCCCCAGAACCCAAGGTAGCTGGGTGGTCATCCCGTCGCCTGACACTGGACGATCACCTTGAGCCAGGGCCGCAACCTGCGTGCTCGCGTGAGATGGCATGCCAACCTTGCGACCCTGGGTCAAGTGCTCTTCTGGTCATCCCGGGGCCTGCCCGTCCGGCGAGGACTCTTTTGATCTTTAAACCCGCGCTGTCGCGCGGAAAATGCGCCTCACGGCGCTGAATGGTCACCTTCCGACCACCCCCGCCCCCGATGCCTGATTGTGTTTCAGTCGCCGAGCAGGCTTGTCAAGGCGGGAAAGCGTGCCTTGACAAGCCTG